>DATIEW010000494.1:0-3155 GCA_035455585.1 Vicinamibacterales bacterium
GATGCGCGCGCCCATGCCGTATTCGGGTCCGTTCGCAAATGCAATCAGGAGCGCCTGCAGGTGGAAGTGCTCCCCTTCGAGATCCAGATCGTAGTCGAGGCCGCGATAGCGGCACCCCTCGCGGACGCCGATCGAGATGTAGGGCCACCGCCCGCGTGCGCCGCGCGATCGCAGGTTGAAGAGGCGGGCGATGTGCGCGTCGAACCCGATGCCGGCCACGTTGAAGAACGCACGATCGTTCACGAACCCGACGTCGATCGGGCGCGGCTCGGCATCGATCGCCGTCGCGATTGCCGCCTCCGGGTCTCTGGGCACCGCCAGCGCCGCGGCAAGACCGTTGCCGGAACCGGCCGGAATCAGCGCGAGCGCGCTCCTCGTGCCAACGAGCGCGCTTCCCGCTTCATTGACTGTTCCGTCTCCTCCCCAGACGATCACCAGCGGCACGCGCGCGGACGCCGCCGACGCAGCCAGTTCGCGCGCGTGACCCGGGTGGCGGGTCAGCTGAACGGCCCCTTCGATCGACCGGCGCTTCAGCTCCGCCCGGAGCAGCTCCACGCGGCGTTCCGACACGGCCGGATCCATTCCTGCGCCGGAAAACGGATTGACGATGGCGAAGACGTTCACGGGAATGCGTACGATGCGCGGCACGAGCGATCGCGAATCGTCGGCGGATGCTATAGTAACGTCCGACAGCCCGTTTGGAGAGCCTCTGGATGAAGAGTCGCGCGGCACGCCAGACACTGCTGGTCCTTTTCCTGATGACGCTGGGCGCGACCGCTTACCTCTTCTGGACGGGTGAATCCCTCGTCGAGCGCGAAACCGCTTCGGCGCGCGGGTTCGATGCCCGGGCCAGGAACGCAATCGTCTCTGCCTGCGACATCCGCGCGGCTCAGCAGGCGTACGTCGCTCCCGGCCAGAACGTCGAGTTCTGGTCGAGTCGTGTTGCCTCGCTGGTCGAGAGCCTGCACGGGACGCTCGCCGCTCTGCGGGAGAGCGCGACCGCCGCGGAGGCGCGGTCGGAGATCGACGTGGCCGCCGCGACCCTGACCGATCTGGGGCTGCTCGACAAGCGCGCCCGCACCTTCGCACGCTCCAGTCAGAACCTGCTCGCCTCGGATCTGATCTTCTCGGATGGTCTCGAGATGGCCGACACGACCGTGAAGGCCATCGAACAGGCTCGGATTGCGGAAGAGACCGCGCGGAACGCGGCGATCCGGACGTTCCGCAGCCGGCAGATGTTCGCGCTCATCTCCGGCGCGGCTGCCGCCGTACTGGTCGTGCTGCTGCTCGTTCCTGCTGCGGGGGGCGATCGGGCAGTTCCGCGGAGTGTGGAGCGGCTGGCGCTGCCGCGCCATGGCGCCGGCGTCTCCGAAACCGATGCGCTGGATCTCGAGATCAAGGAGTGGAGCCCTGCCAGGCGACTGGCCGCCGGGCCTTCGCCCGTTGCGCCAACCATGGAGCCGGCCGCCTCCGAAGCCCCTCCCACTGAAGCGCAGGTCGCGGCGGGGCCTGCCACCGACCCTCCGGAGCCGGGCGTTGCGACCGTGACGGATTTTGGCGGCGTCGCGTCGCTCTGCACCGACCTGGCCCGTATTTCCGACCCGCTCGAGCTGCCCCTGCTGCTCGAACGTGCAGCCGGACTGCTCGACGCATCGGGCATCATCCTGTGGATTGCCGACCCCGACGGCCGCGAGCTGAACCCCATCATGGCCCAGGGCTATCCGCAGCACCTGGTCAACCGGCTGGGAGTGATTCCCCGGGAGGCCGAAAACGCCACCGCGGCGGCATTCCGGACCGCGCTGCTGCAGACCGTGAAGGGGAACGTCGCATCGAGCGGAGCCATCGCTGCACCGCTCGTCACGCCCGGCGGGTGCGTCGGGGTGATGGCCGCCGAGGTGCGGCACGAGAGCGAGAGGCACGAGACCCGCCTGGCAGCCGCCTCGATCGTCGCGGCGCAGCTGGCAACGCTGGTGGGCCCGCCAGCCCGTCAGGGGAGCCGAACGGGCGCGGCCGGATAAACTCCCAGCGTCCAACTCCCAACGCCCAATCTACCCGGAACTTGGGAGCTGGGAGTTGGAGATTGGGGCGTTGACAACGTCTTCAGACAATCGATCGGATCGTCCATCGCCGCGGCTGCCGCGGCTCCAGCTTGCCCTTCAGGGTCATCGGCTGCTTGTTCCGGACGATGTCGAGCGTGAACTCGTCGCCGTCCTCGAGGCGCTGCACGCGCCGTGTGAGATCGGACGACCTGTCCACGGGATTCCCGTTGAAGCCGGTAATCACATCGCCGGCCTTCAACCCGGCTTTCGCAGCCACTGAATCGTCCTCCACGGACGAGACGAGCACCCCTCGCGTCGTGCCGAAGTACTCCGCCAGCTGTTCCGACAGCGTCTCGACCGTGATGCCGAGCCTGCCGCCGGACAGGCTGAAGTAGCGATCCAGCCGTGGAATCAGCTCGCGAGGAGCCGCCGGGGGAGCAGGCGGCGCCGGCGATGGGTAGACCCGCACGCCGCGTTCGAAGTCCAGCAGCGAACGGAAGGGCTCGGACCCGCGCGGCTGAACCGTCAGCGGAGTGCGCTGGCCATCGCGCATGACTACCACGGGAACCTGGCGGTCGGGCGGTGTCTCCTGGACCATGCGGGCGAACTGCCTGGCGCTCCGCACACGTTCGCCATCGAACTCCACGACGATATCGCCTGCCCGCATGCCTGCCTTCTCCGCGGGGCTGCCTTCGGTGACTTCCTCGATCAGCACGCCGTGGACGCTCGGCAGCTTCGAGCGCTTGGCGACCTCCTCGTCGACGTCCTGGATGGACACGCCTATCTGGCTGCCGCGCGTCAGAACTTGGGCCAGGCCGGTCTGGTCTCCATTCCCGCTGGTCCAGACCTGCACCTGCCCGCGTGCCACCGGCGCGATTGCCGCTCCAACACCTGCCGCCGCCACAACCGCCGCCGTCACCGCAGCCGTCTTCCAGACGCTCATGTCGATGCTCCTGTACCGGCGGTCCACGTCGAACCTGCCGGAAGTGTTCTCTCATTCGGAACCCCGAAACCAGGGCCCCCTCATCCCCCTTTTCAAAGTCAGACGCACTCGATTTCCAATTGGTTGAATCGGACGTGTCAGTCGACAGTCGGCCGTCGGCGGTCGTCAGTCTC
>DATIEW010000495.1:0-3991 GCA_035455585.1 Vicinamibacterales bacterium
CGCCAGCCCGGACGGCGATCTCTACGTCACCGACGACCGTGGTCGTATCGTCGAGATCGGATCGGACGGCGCAGCCAGGATCGTTGCCGGATCGACACCCGGCTTCCGCGACGGGGACGGCCTCAATGCCCGGTTCCGCCAGCCTGCCGGTCTGGCGGTCGTGGGGCCGGGCCGCCTGGTCGTCGCCGACGCGGGCAACTTCCTCGTCCGGAGCGTCGCGGCGCGCGGGAGCTTCGAGCTGCGGCCGCCGGCTTCCCCGTTCATCGCCCCGCGGTTCGACATCGAGCGCTTCGCGATGCGTCCGCTGCTGTGGCCGGTGGCGCCGATGGAGGGGCCGCACGAGGTTGCCGGCACGCTCGGCGAGATCCGCAGCACCAACGGATCCGCGCGATTTCACACGGGCGTCGACGTGCGGGCGGAACAGGGCGAGGCCGTGTACACCGTGCGCGATGGGGTCGTGTCCCACCCGATTTCCACCGGCGCATTCGGGTCGCTGAGCGAGTGGCTCAGAGTCGGTCCCGTGGCCTACGTGCACATCCGTGCCGGGAGATCCAGGCGCAGCGACATGTTCGACGACCAGCGGTTCGTGCCCGGCTACGACGAGACGGGAAAGCTCGTGCGGCTGCGGGTCAGGCGCGGCGCGCGGTTTGCTGTAGGGGAAAGGATCGGCACCGTCAACGCCTTCAACCACGTGCACCTCAACGTCGGCTGGCCCGGCGAGGAGCAGAACCCGTTGGGTTTCCGCCTGATGCACTTCGAAGACACGATTGCGCCGACGATCGCTCGACGCGGCGTTCGTCTGTTCGATGAAGACTCACAGCCGCTGACCGAGCGGGTCCGCGGGCGGCTCCTCGTGTCGGGCCGGGTCAGGATCATCGTTGACGCGTGGGATCGGGCCGACGGCAACCGCCCCAGCCGTCGCCTGGGCCTCCATTCCCTCGGCTACCAGGTGCTGGCCAGGGATGGATCATCCCTGCCCGGCTTCGAGGCCGCACGCGAGACGATCCGCTTCGACCGGCTGGGTGCGGACTCCGGCGCGGCGTCGCTGATCTTTGCGCCAGGCAGCGGCATCCCCTTCTACGGCCAGCGCGTGACCCGGTTTCTCTACGTGGTCACGAATACGCTGCAGGACGGCGCCGCGGTGGAAGGATTCTGGGACACGAGCCAGCTGCCTCCGGGCGATTACACGCTGCGCGTCCACGCTGCCGACTTTCGCGGCAACACCGCGAACCGCGACGTCGCGGTCATGGTGGTGCGTTAAGACGCGGTTCGCAGTTCGCGGTTCGCGGTTCTCGGCTTGCAGGATCCGGACAGCGAACGGCGAGCCGCGAACTGCGACAATCAGAACCGATAGATCGCCGCCACCCCCGTATCGCTGGGCATCCGGTCCGCCGGTACGATCACGACGCGCCCCTTCGCCCGCAGGACCATCTCTCCCAGGTCGTCCAGCACATCGTCGACCTCCGGGCGCGACAGCTCGCCGGGCTCGATGCTGCCGCTTTCGGGGTCGATGCGTCCCGGCACCTGGCGCTCGGCCTCGATGAGCACCGCGGCCACACGACCGGCCACGGCGGCCTTGCACACTTCGGCTGGCTCATCGGAACCCAGCCCTTTCGATCGGGCGGTCCCGAACTCCTCGACGAGCGCGGCGAGCCGCGCGACGTAGTGCGGTTCGACGGCCTCCCACGCGCGCAGGCGCAGCTCGTCGATCGACAGTGCCTGCGGGTTGACGTCGACGCCGCCGTCGACGAGGTGGGTGTTATGTGTCACCCGGCGGAAGAGCGCCTGATGCTCGGGCAGGGCTGCGAGGATGAGCGGCAGTCCCGACGGACGGGAGTGGTGGTGAAGCACCGCTTTGTCGACCACGCGGAAGAAGCGCTCCGTGTCGGCCTCGACCTCGTCCTTCTTCGAGCCGTGGCCGTGGCGCATCGCCGGTCCGCCCGCGCCTCCGTACGAGGCGACGGTGATGTGCGGTTCGGTCAACTGTTCGCCGAGCGCGTCGGTGATTGTCCGCGGAACACCGGATGCGAGCGGCACTTCGTCCAGGACGTCGCGGTTCCCCTCGCAGAGGCTGATGCTCTGCCGGGTCACGCCGAGGATCTGGTAACGATCGGCGGACTGCAGGATCCGCAGCAGCGGCTTGGTGTGAAAACTGTCGGCGACGACGGCCAGCTCGGGAACACGGCGCTGGAGCCTGTAGACGCGGAACGTACCAGGCGCACCCAGCACGGCAAGACCATCGCGCAGGTGGTTCCAGAACTCGAAGTCGGCGGCGAGGGCGTGGAACGGCTCGAGAAGCGGACGGATTTCGCGCGACGGATACTTTTCGCGCAGCGATTCTTCCAGCACCCTGACCAGGTTGCGAAAGCGGATCGGGTCCTGCTGGGTGTCCGGATAATGGCGGTGAGTTGGCTGGTAGAGCGACAGGCACGGCGGGTCGGCATGCGGAAGTCCCGCCGGATACTGGTAGTCGTCGCGCGCGTTCATTTGTAGCCCTCCAGAACGGCCTGATGCCGGATCAGGTTTGATGATCTGTGCCTCCCCCGTGCGAACGCCCGCGCGCTCGCGGTGCATCGGCCTCAGCCCGATCTGACCGTGAGCACCGGGCACGCGGCGTGACGTACGACATATGAAGCCGTCGAACCGAAGAGCGTGAGGTCCAGCGCGCCCCGCCCGTGGACGCCCATGACGATGAGCTCGGCCGACTTCTCTCCGGCGACGCGGACGATCTCCCGGTGCGGGCTCCCGGTCACGATGACCTCTTCCGGATCGCACCAGGTGCGCACCTCGTCCGGCACGGCGCGGTGCAGCCGCCTGGCGAGATCGTCCAGCGTGTGCTGGCGCGCTTCGGCGAGCGCCCGATCGATCGGGTCCCTCCCGGCCGCGACGTCGGGCCAGTCGAGCACGTGCAGGAGCGTGAGGCGTGCGCCGGCCTCCTGCGCGAGCGAGAGGGCGTACTCGAGCGACTTGACCGAGGACCTCGAGAAGTCGATGGCGCAGACGATCCGCTTGAAGGCGACGACAGGCTCCGTCGCCGACTCCTCGACGCGCGGCGGCACGGTCAGCACCGGGCACGAGGCCTTGCGGATTACCTTCTCGGTGACCGATCCGAGCAGCAGCCGTTCGAACCCGCTCCGGCCGTGCGTGCCGATCACGATTAGGTCGGAGGCTGACTCCCGGACGTGGTCGAGAATCCGGGTGGCCGCAGTTCCTTCCAGAATCGTGACGGAGACGGGGACCTCTGACGGCGTCAGCGGCGCGATGAACTCCCTCACCGCTTCTTCCACCCGCTGGCGGGAGACCGCCGTCAGAGCGGCCGGCCCCGGTTCGCCGGCGAAGAGCGGCGGGGGCAGCGTCGCGGTGAACACGTGAACGACGTCGACGTCCGCGCGGTACCAGCGCGCCAGGGCAACAGCGTGCTCCAGCGCGCGAGCCGAGAATTCGGACAGGTCGACCGGACAGAGAATCCGCCTGACGGCAATCACCTGTCACCTCCCCGTTCCTTATCAACGTTCTATCACACGCAGCGTCAGCCGTACGACTCCACCTTGATCCGTTCACGCGCCACGCCGAGCGTCTCGAGGTGGCTCAGCATCGTCTCGATGAAGCGCGGCGCCGGGACGATCCCCTCGGCCCTGGCCTGCCGCCGCTCCCTGACGGTGACGGCGGGACCGCACACGTAGACGAGCGAATCCAGCTCGACCGAGAGCACCTCCTGCAGCAGATCGGGACCTATGCGGCCCGAGCGCACGTCGCCGCCGTGCGGCGCAGGATCCGGCTCGCGGGTCAGCGAGTGAACCACGCGCAGCCGGTCGGGATGCCGGGCGCGGATCTCCGCAAGCTCATCGCGGAAGATGACGTCCCGCCAGGTCCGGTTCGAATAGAGGAACGTGTGCCGCAGCCGCGCATGCCGATGGAGAGAATCCTTGAGGATCGAGAGGTTCGGCACGCTCCCGGATCCGGCACACAGGTGCAGCACGTGCCGCGAGCG
>DATIEW010000496.1:0-3932 GCA_035455585.1 Vicinamibacterales bacterium
GGCGCGGTCAGCCGGCCCGCGGTCGTTCCCCTGATTGTCCCGCCGTCCCCACCCGCGGGCCAGACTGCCGGTGAACTGGAACGGCGGCAGGCCGAGGCCAGCGCCCGGGCCGCTCTCTCGGAGAGTTCGCGCGAGATGTCCGGCACACTCAGGACGGCGCTGGAGCGCGCCGCGTCCGGTGAGGGAGAGACGACGAAAGAGAACCTCGGCCAGCAGATGGTGGAGGGGGTGCTGGCGGAAGGTACCCGAACGACCACCGTCATTCCAGCGGGCGCCATCGGCAACGAGCAGGCGATCACGATCGTCTCCGAGCAGTGGTTCTCGCCCGAGCTGCAGCTGCTGGTTGCCACGAAGCACAGCGATCCGCGCAGCGGCGAGACCACGTACAGGTTGACCAACATCGTCCGCAGTGAACAGGATCGCTCATTGTTCGAAGTCCCGCCCGACTACACCATCAAGGAGCCGGCGACGCGGCAGCCGTCAATGATCCGCCGGCAGCAGTAGTTGCCTGCTGCCGGCGGCGCGCGTGGCGGCTGCTCCTCCCGCCGCCGCGTGCGCCCCTGCCTTTTGGTCCATTCTCGGATTCCGGCCTCGGCAGATTCATTCGCGCAATGCAGCGAGGTGGAGGAGAACGACGAAGGACACGGAGGACTCTCCGTCCATCCCTGGTGAACTTTCGATGATAATCAGCTAGCTGCCTGACCGCAGTCTCCCCGTCTTTCCGCTCGTACTCGCATCGCGTTTTCGCGGCTCTTCGTGCTACATTGGGCAGTTCTCCAGTCTGGTGAGACTGCCTATGTCCCAGCGGAAGCTCGATGTCGTCCTCGATTCGGTGAAGCGCCTTCAGCGCGTGGGGGCGACCGCGAATCTGGTGAACCTGCTCCAGAAGCAGCACCCGGCCGATCTGGCCCAGCTCTTCTCCGAGCTGCCGGAAAAGGACCGCCAGTCGGCATTCGCCCTGCTGGTCGAGCGCAACAGCCGCCTGGCGATGGAGGCGCTGAGCGAACTCGGTCCCGAAGCTGGCGCCCCGCTGCTCGCCGATCGCACGCCGGAGGAGATCGTCAAGTGGTCGCAGGAGCTGCCGTCCGACGACGCGGCGGCCATCATCGATCATCTGCCGGACGAGCTGGCGGCGGCCGTCCTGGAGCTGATCCAGAAGCGGCCGGCAGGCGCCGACGTCGGCGAGCTGCTGGAATACGCGGAGAAGACGGCCGGCCGCATCATGAACCCGAAAGTCTTCGCGCTTTCGGAGGACATGACGGCCGGCGAGGCGATCACGGCGCTGCAGGCCGCCCGCGACGTCGAGATGGTCTTCTATCTCTACGTCATCGATGGCCGCCGCCACCTGGTCGGGGTGGTGTCTCTCAGGCGGCTCCTGCTCGTCCCACCTGCCACGCCGCTGAAGCGGATCATGACGACGGACATCATCAGTGTCCGGGTGGACATGGACCAGGAGGAGGTCGCGCGCCAGGTCGCCTCCTACAACCTGCTGGCCATCCCCGTCGTCGACGAAGAGAACAAGCTGGTGGGCGTGATTACGGTCGACGATGTGATCGACGTCATCAAGGACGAGGCGACCGAGGACGTGTACCGCCTGGCGGGCGTGTCGAGCGACGACCGCGTGTTCACGAGCCCCCGTGAGTCGCTGCGGAAGCGGCTGCCCTGGCTGGTGGTGAATCTCGGGACCGCCTTCCTGGCGGCGCTCGTCGTCTGGAAGTTCGAGGACACGATCAGCCTTGCCACCTCTCTGGCCGTGTTCATGCCGGTGGTGGCCGGCATGGGGGGCAACGCCGGGACGCAGACGCTCGCGGTCATCGTGCGCGGCATCGCGCTCGGCGAGCTGACGTGGGGCAACACACGGAAGGCCCTGCTGAAGGAAGCGGCCGTCGGCGTCGGCAACGGCGTGACATGCGGCGCCATCGGCGCGACGCTGGTCTGGATCTGGAACGGCAACCCCTGGCTGGGGCTGATCCTGTGCATGGCGATGATCATCAACATGTTCGTGGCGGCCACCGCGGGTACGCTGATCCCGTTGTCGCTGCGCGCGCTCAAGGTGGATCCCGCCCTGGCCTCGTCGGTCTTCATCACGACACTGACCGACGTGTTCGGGTTCCTGTCGTTCCTCGGTCTGGGGACGCTGTTCCTGAGATATCTGCACGTCCCGGGATAGAATAGGCTCTCGGCGTTCGGCCTGCGGATTCTTCCGACGATGCCCGTCTACACATCCGAGGCTCTCATCCTGCGCACGTACAAGCTCGGCGAGGCGGATCGCATTGTCGTTTTCCTGACGCGAGACCGCGGCAAGAAGCGTGGCGTTGCGAAGGGTGCCCGGAGGCCCCGCTCACGCTACCTCGGCGCGCTCGAGCCGATGACCCGCGCCGGCGTTGCGTACTACGAGCGCGAACATCGCGAGCTGGTGCGGCTCAATTACGTCGAGCCCGTCCGCTCGCCGCTGCTGGCGGCGAGCGCCGAGGCGCTGGGGCACGTGGAGTACTTCGCGGAGCTGATCGACGAGTGGGCGCCGGAAGCCCATGCCGACGAACGCCTGTTCCGGCTCGGCGCGTCCATGATCGACGCCCTCACGGCCGGCGCGCCGGTCGAACCGCTCGCCAGGTACTTCGAGTACTGGCTGCTCCGGCTGCAGGGCGTCTATCCCGGTCTGGCGTGCAGTGCCTGCGGCACGTTGTTCGACCGCCGCGCCGGGGTCGTGATGCCACCGCGCGAGCACGTGTTCGTGTGCGCACGCTGTGCGCCGACGGCCGGCGGCACGCGCCTGTCGCGCGCGGCGATTGGCTTCCTGGCGGCCGCGGGCGCGCTCGGCCCGGGGCGGCTCGCGGCCGTGCAGCTCGAACCGGCGGCGTCGCGCGAGCTCGAGACCGCCCATCAGCGGCTCGTCAACGTGCACCTCGAAAAGGAGCTGAAATCCGTCCGCGTCCTGCATGAATTGCGGCTGGCGAGGTGAGGTGAGCGGCGCGCATGGTCACCCTTCAGCAACTCATCTTCAAGCTCTCGGAGTTCTGGGCCTCGCGCGGCTGCCTGATCCAGCTGCCGCTCGACATCGAGATGGGCGCCGGCACGATGCACCCCGAGACGTTCCTGCGCGTGCTCGGGCCCGCGCACTGGAACGTCGCCTACGTACAGCCGTCGCGCCGCCCGGCCGACGGCCGGTTCGGCGACAACCCCAACCGGCTCTTCAAACACCACCAGTTCCAGGTCATCCTCAAGCCCGCACCCGACGATGTGCAGCAGCTCTACCTCCAGAGTCTCGAGGCCTGCGGCATCGATCTGCGCGCCCATGATGTGCGGTTCGAGGAGGACAACTGGGAATCGCCGACGCTCGGCGCCTGGGGCATCGGCTGGCAGGTGCTGTACGACGGCCAGGAGATCACCCAGTTCACCTACTTCCAGCAGGCCGGCGGCATGGATCTCTCGCCGATCTCCGTCGAGCTGACCTACGGGCTGGAGCGCTTTGCGATGGCGCTGCAGGACGTCGCCGACGTGTTCGATCTGGTGTGGGGCCCTGGCGTCAAGTACCGCGACGTGCGTCATCGCGACGAGGTCGAGCAGTCCAGGTACGCCTTCGGCCAGGTGGACATGCCTGCGGCCGATCTGCACGCGCTGCACCGGACGATGTTCGATCAGTACTACAGTCTGGCGGGACTGCTGCTGCGCTCCGGGCTCGTGCTGCCGGCGCTCGACTACTGTCTGAAGTGCTCGCACATGTTCAACCTGCTGGATGCCAGCGGGGGCATCGGCGTCACCGAGAGGACGGCCTACATCCTGCGCGTCCGGCAGCTGGCGGTAGCGATCGCCGGCGCGTGGCTCGGCGAGAAAACCGGCGATCACGAGAAAACAGGAGATCAGGAGATCAGGAGGACGTTAACAGGAGATCAGGAGGTCAGGAGATCGGGAGGACGGTGAACAAAGGAACG
>DATIEW010000497.1:0-8268 GCA_035455585.1 Vicinamibacterales bacterium
GACTTGCGAACCGCGAACAGCGAACCGCGAACCGCGACGCGAATCAACAAGTGACACATCGAACCACCGACATGCTGCCGAATCCGTCGCGAATGAACCGCCGTCAGCATCTGGCCTGAATCTCGAACGCCACGCGAGCCACGCTATGATCGAGGCGTGAGCACGACGCACGACGTGATCGTGGTGGGCGCCGGCATCATCGGGGCGGCGATCGCGCGCGAGCTGGGACGCCGCGGGGCGCGCGTCCGCGTGTTCGAGTCGAGGGTCGTGGGCGCCGGCGCGACGCACGCGTCGGCTGGCGTGCTCGCGCCCTACATCGAGGGATCCAGCCGCGGGCCTCTGCTCGATCTCGCCGTACGCAGCCTTCATCTCTACGACGGGTTCATCGCCGGGCTCCGGGAGGATTCGGGAGTCGATGTCGAGTACCGGCGATGCGGGACGCTCGAGGTAGCGATGGACGAAGCGAGCGCCGACAGGCTGCGCGCGAGCGCCGGTTCACTGCAGTCCGCCGGCGCCTCGTGGCTCGACGCTGCAGCCGTGCGGGCCGCGGAGCGGGCGCTTCCTGAGTCGGTCATGGGCGGGCTGCTCGTGGAGGCTCACGGGTACGTCGCCGCTGCTCAACTGGCCGAGACGCTGATGTGGGCGGCGCTCCGCTTCGGCGCCGAGCTCGAGACCGGGCGGAAGATCGTCGCGATCTCCGGGACCGCATCCGGGGTCGAGGTGACGTCCGAGGACGGCAGCCGCTGGTCCTGCGATTCGGTCGTGGTTGCGACCGGCAGCTGGGCCGCGCAGTCGGGGCTCGCGGATCCAGCGGTGCACGCGGTAAGGCCGGTCCGCGGCCAGCTCCTCAGGCTGGCCTGGCAGGCCGAGCCGCTCGAACATGTCGTCTGGGGACCCGACTGCTACATCGTCCCGTGGCGCGACGGGACGATCCTCGTCGGGGCGACGGTCGAAGAGGTTGGGTTCGACGAGCGGACGACGGCCGCCGGCGTGCGCGACCTGCTGGGGGCGCTGTGCGAACTGCTCCCGGCGGCATGGGGCGCGACGTTCGTCGAAGCGCGCGCCGGCCTGCGGCCGGGCACGGACGACGGCCTGCCGATCATCGGACCGTCAGGGGTTCCCGGGGTGACGTACGCGACGGGACACTTCCGGAACGGAATCCTGCTCGCACCGTTGACGGCATCCCTCGTGGCCGACCTGGTGCTCGAGCAGCGGGTCGATCCGGCGCTGGAGAGCGTGAGCCCGGCGCGTTTCGCGCGGCGTCAGGCCGGTGGAGCGCCTCAACCCTGAGTTCGGTCGAGGCGCGAGAACGGTTGCCTCGAAAGTTCACAGTAGTGGGCTAACGCCGAGTTGCTGACCCGACCGCTCGGCGTAAGAGCCGAAGGACGCCCGCGAGTGCGATGGCGACGACGATTCCGAGCGCGCCCTGCCATTGCGACAGGGCAGGAACAATCTGGCCGTTCAAGACGTCGGTCATTGACTTTGCCTGTGTGGTCGATTCTACGCCCAAAACCCTGAGGTTTGGTCGCTAGCGCACTACCAAGTTCAGGTCGCATTTGACTCACGCGCACGTCCTGCACTACCTTTCGAGCACGCGCGCAGGGCGCTGCCAGTCCGCGGAAAGGGACCGAGTCCCGCCTGCGTTTGATCGAGATCGAATAACCGCTTCTTTCGGCCCGCATGCGGACACCGGGCGCTTTCGAAAGGAGCGCGCGTGTCTACCAGAACCCTCCCGCCCCGTCCGAACCTCGATCAACTGAAGAACCAGGCGCGCGAGCTACTCCAGGCGCATCGCGACGGACATCCGTCGGCCGCGGCGCGCGTGCTCGCGCATCACCCGAAGATGCGCGGGCTCTCACTTCAGGAGGTGTTCGATCGAAGGCTCGCACTCGCCGACGCACAGCTCGCGATCGCGCGCGAGTACGGCTTCGAGAACTGGGCCGCCCTCAAGCACCGTGTCGACCTGAGCGCGGGGATTGAACGGATCGCACCGCACCCGCGCTTCGGCGAAGCGCTCGCGGCATTCGACGCCGGCGACCCGGACCGGCTGCGCCGCCTGCTCGAAGGGGATCCAACGCTCGTTCACGCGCGGACCAACCTCGAGCCGCCGTATCACTACGCCACGGGGGCGACGCTGCTGCATCACGTCGCCGGAAACCCTGGGCGCGACAAGCCGCTGCCGGATAATGTCATAGAGCTGGCGCGCGTGCTTCTGGATGCCGGCGCGGACGTCAACGCGCGCACGCTCGGACCGAACGGCGGCGACACGATGGGCCTGCTCCTGACGAGCGCCCAGGCCAGCAACCGCGGCTTCAGCGGCCCGCTGATCGATCTCCTGCTCGAACGCGGCGCCCGGATCGACGTGAGCGGCGAGGGTGCGCTGGACGGATCGCTGACCAACCACGCGCCGCGCGCCGCCGAAAAGCTGATCCAGCTCGGCGCGAAGCCGGATGTGCTTGCGGCGGCGGCGCTCGGACGAATGGACCTGCTGCGTGCGTTCTTCGACGGGGACGGCCGGCTTCTCACGCATCCCCATCGTCACGGCCGCGAGATGACGGATCGCGACGCCATCGGCCTAGCGATGCTGTATGCGTACGTGCGTCGTCAACGCGAGGCCGTCGACTTCCTGCTGGAGAAAGACGGCAACTGGAACATGATCGGCGTGGATAACGGCACCGCGCTGCACCGTGCGGCGTGGAAGGGCGATCTCGACATGGTCCAGCGCCTGATCGCCGGGGGAGCGGACATCCACAATCGCGACAACCCGTTCAGGTCCACGCCGCTCGCCTGGGCGGAACACAACAGGCAGGCCGAGGTGTTTCAGTGGATACGCGGACACTGCGCGATCGACCTGCACGACGCGGTCTGCTTCGACCTTTCGGAACACGTCGAGGGTCGTCTTCACGAGGATCCCGCGTCGGTCAACATGCGGGTCGATCAGTGGGACATCCCCATGGGCACGGCACTTCATTGGGCTGCGGCGCTGAACCGCGTGGAAGTGGCGAAGAAGCTGTACGAACGCGGCGCGCACCGGGACGGGCTGGCGGGCAACGGCATGACGCCGCTCGATGTGGCCGAGGCACGGGGAGCGCGAGAGGTCGCCGCGCTGCTCGACGAGCGTGGCGCGCGGCGCGCCTCGGAGGCGCGCAGCCGCGCGAGCATCAGGTCGGGACCGCTCTTCAGGCTCGACGAGGCACACGATACGCTGGAGGTCCGGCCGCTGCTCGACGAGCGGGACTGGGCCGAAATCATCGACATCCTCCGCGAACGGAAGATCGCCGGCCTCAACGCCGGCGGGCAGATGACCGACACGATCATCGAGCGCGTAGCGGAGCTCGATCACATCACCACGCTCGAACTATCCGGATCGAAAGGGCTCACGGACGCCGGCGTCCAGTACCTCACGCGCATGCCCGACTTGCGCCGGCTCGAGCTGGCGGGCACCGCGATGACCGATTCAGGCACGGGCGCGCTGTCCCGCCTCGATCGGCTCGAACGCGTGCACCTCGGCGGCACGCGTACAGGTGACGGCGCCATCCGTGCGCTCTCGGGCAAGCCGTACCTGCGCATGTTCGCGCCCGGAGCCGAGTTCACCGAAGCGGGCCTTGCGCTCCTTCACGGCTATCCGGTGTTCAAGACCTGGCAGGGGCAGGCCGTCCGCTACGCGCTGATGGACTTCGAAGCGGAGCCCAACTACCTCATGCTGCAGCGCGGGACTCCGCTTGCTCGAAATGCTCTCGCAAACCTGGCGGGCCTCGACGGCCTCTTCGCGCTCAATCTCGACCATCCGTCCGCGAGACCTGCCGACCTCGCACCGCTCATGGACCTGCCGAACCTCGGCTGGCTGGGACATCCAGCGACCGATCCGGCGATGCGGCAGATCGGCGCGCTGCCCCGCCTGCGGTTCCTCATGGCGCAGGATACCGAGGCCGGAGACGACGGATTCGTCGCGCTGAGCCGCTCGGCGACGCTCGAGTACATCTGGGGCCGGCGCTGCTACAACCTCACGGGCCGCGGCTTTGCCGCGCTGTCGACGATGCCGGCGCTTCGCGGACTGTCGGTGAGCTGCCGGAACGTGGACGCTGCGGCGCTGGCAGCGCTGCCGCGCTTCCCGGCGCTGCGGGAACTGATGCCGATGGACGTGCAGGACGAAGGGTTTCGCCACGTCGGCCGGTGCGAGCGCCTGGAGGCCCTGTGGTGCATGTACTGTCGCGAAACGACGGACGCCGCCACCGAACACATCTGCGGCCTGACGAGGTTGAAGACGTATTACGCCGGCAGGACGAAGATCACGGATCGCAGCCTCCAGATCCTGGCCGGGATGCCGTCACTCGAGAAGCTCGAGTTCTGGAGCTGTGCGGGGATTACGAACACCGGCGCCGCGCACCTGGCGGCGCTCCCGCAGCTGCGCGAGGTGACCTTCGGCGACTGCCGGCGGATAACGCCGGACGCCGCGGCGCTCTTCCCGCCGCACGTCCGCGTGAGCGTCTCGTGACGCCGCTGCGAGACCCCGCGGGAGCGGTTCACCGAACGCGGGCGGTTCGAGCAGAAGTTCGAGGGCATCCGGCCTGCTCGCCAGACGCTTCGACTCGCGGGGGAGAAGCCGACGCCCGCTCAGGTCATGGCCGGATCACCTCCTGGTTTGACCAGTCTGACTAGTCATGGTAACTTGGGTTCATGGCTCATCGGCGTCACGCGTGGCAATTGCACGAGGCGAAGGCCCGGTTCAGCGAGCTGTTCCGGCGAGTCCGAACCGACGGCCCGCAGCGCATAGTCAAGCATGGAGGCGAGGCGGTGGTGATGGTGTCCGCCGAGGAGTTCGAGTCTGCCGCCAGGCGTGCGCGTCAAGCCCCGACCCTGGTGGAGTTCTTCCAGTCGGCCCCCGCCGGAGCCGCCCGGCTCGACCTGACGCGAAAGCGCGACGCGACCAGGAACATCCGGTGGTAGAGGCGCCGTCCGGGTTCCTCCTCGATACCAACGTCATCTCGGAGCTGATGAAGCGGCGGCCGAACCGGCGCGTCGTGGACTGGATCGACGCGACCCCTGAGGAGCTCTTGTACCTGAGCGTGATCACCATCGGTGAGATCCGCAAGGGGATCGATCTCCTCGACGATGACGATTCGAAGCGCGGTGCGCTCCAGAGCTGGCTCGACCGCGATCTCCGTGTGCGGTTCTTCGGCCGGTGGCTGGCTTTCGATGATGGCGTCGCTGAGCGGTGGGGCCAGGTCGAGGCGCTGGCGAAGAAGCGGAGGCGCACCCTGCCGACGATCGACGCTCAGCTCGCGGCGACGGCGCTCCACCACGGCCTGACCTTCGCCACGCGGAACACGGCCGACCTGCGCAACACCGGCGTGCCGGTCTTCAATCCCTGGGGCGATCGTGGGGAATAGGTGCGCTCTGGTTGGGAGCCTCGCCGACGCGGTGGAGCGTCGCGGCGATCGACTCATCGCCGAACGCCTCGCGTCGCTCTTTTGTACCAGCAACGCGGCAATCTGATCGGCCTGCGCGCTCTCGTATTCCATTGGTCCCTCTCGATTGTTGGTCGAAAGCGTCCTGCCGCGCCGCCATCCCTTGTCCCTTGTCCCTTCTCCCTTCTTCACTGTGCCTGAATTCCCCGCGGAATCTGCTGGACGGCCTCGAATGCGACGACGGCGAGCTGGAAGTCGAGCAGGGCCTGCAGTTCGTTGTTGCGCGCGATCGCCAGATCGCGCTGTGCCTGGATCACGAGAAAGCTCGTGGACATGCCGACGTCGAAGCGCTTCTGTTCCGCGTCGAGCCGCTGCTCGGCCAGCTCGCGGCCGAGGCGCGCGGTCTCGATCCGCTGGCGGTTCTGCTCGACGCGCCACGCCGTCTGCCGTACGTCGCGAACGGCGGCGATCTCCAGGCTGCGCAGCCGCGCGGCCGCCTGATCCCGCTCGATCCTCGAACGGGCGAGATTCGCCTCGGCGACGCTGTTGCCGATCGGGTAGCTCAACGTGAGGCCGACGGTCCAAGTCGGATAGTCGGCGGTCAGGAGCTGACCGAGCACGCTGCCGAAGCTCGTGCTCTGCTGCCCGACGATCGTGCCGGGGAAGCCGCCCTCGCGAATCAGCCGCGTGCCGCCGGCCGCGTCGGTCAGGTAGGTCGCCTGGACGCGCAGGTCGGGCAGCGTGTCGCTCCGCGAGAGCGAGATGCTGGTCTCGGTGTTCTGGATGTCCATCCGCGCCCGAGCCAGGTCCGTTCGCTCGGCCAGCGCGCGCTTGACGGCGGCGTCGATATCCGGGGGCTCACCGATCGACGGCACGCGATCGATCGGCTCCAGCCTGATGCTCCAGTAATCGACGCGCTGGGGATCGACGATGAGGGTCCGCAGCAGGTCCTCGGCCTGGCGCGCGATCGTGCGCGCTACGATCAGGTTTTCGCGCCGCTGCGCCACCTCGGCCTGGGCCGCTACGAGGTCGAGCGGCGGGGACTGCCCGACGTCGACGCGCGCCTTGTTGGTCCGCTCGAGCTCGAGCGCCAGGTCGAGCGACTGCTGCTGCACCTCCACCAGCGCCAGCGCCGCGACGAGCGCCCAGTATGCCTGCTCCGCGTTCGTCGATACGTCGATCCTGGTCTCCCGGAAACCCGTGTCGGCGATGTCCACGTTGCGCCGTGCAATGTCGAGCCGTGCTCGCGCAGTGTCGATCTTGAAGTCGCGCAGCAGCGGCTGCGTGAACGCGAACCGCAAGGTGGATCCCAACGACGGGTCGAAGCTCGTGATCAGGCTGTTGGTCGTCGTGCGCGACGAGTCCCAGCCGACCGAGTAGGACGCGCCGCCCCACGGCAGGAACTGGTCGACGCCCACGCCGGCGGACCAGACGTTGGTCTCGATGCCCTGCTGGCCCGCGAACAGGTTCGTGGCCGGCTGCTCCTGGTTGTTCCGCAGCAGATCGGTGTGGACCGTCGGGACGAAGACTCCCTGGGCGGCGGCCACGTCGGTCTGGCTGAGCGCCGGATCGTAGCGGCTGACAGCCAGGTTCGGGTTGTTCTCCACGGCCAGCCTCACCGCTTCGTCCCGGCTGACCCGGACGACCTGTTCGCCCGGCTGGGGTTGCAGGAGGTCGGGCTTCGGCGGCTGCGCCCACGCGGCGGCCGGCCAGAGCAGCAGCGCGAGCGCGGAGGCCGTCGCGGCACGCCCGGCTGGACTGCAACCCCGCAACGCCCCGATCGAGAGCCCCGGCGCACTCGGAAAGTTCTCTGCGGCGCGTTCCAGATCGCGTGAGCGATGGGTGAACCGCGTCTTGCACCTGGATCTCGTGTCGGGGCTGCTGGCTGTACGTTTTTTCGCATTCATGACTGACACCTGTGATACTCCCAAGAAACACCTCGAGCCGTGACCGCGTAGCGCTGGCTGGGCGATCGCCTCGAGAGAAACCATCGCCCTCGACCGAGCGGACGCGGACCTCGTACCGCTCACCGCTTCATTGTAGTCGTCTCCGTTCACGTGCAGGGCTGCAGGTGGAGGTCGAAGTCTCTCCGTGCGCCGTTGTCGTTGGCCATTGGCAGTTGGGAGTAGGGAGTTGGCAGTTGGGAGTTGGCAGTTGGGAGTTGGGGTATTGACAAGCCTGGCATTTCAGCATCCTCTTTAGCGCATGTCTCGACTGTCCGAACAGGAGATACGGGAGGGGTTGTCAGGACTTCCCGGATGGACGCGGAAGGGCGAGGCCATCGAGCGCCGGCTGACCTTCGCCGGTTTTCCCGACGCCATCGCATTTGCGACGCGGCTCGCCTTCACGGCCGAGGCGGCCGACCACCATCCCGACATCCTCATCAGCTACAAGCGCGTGACGCTCACCTACAGCACGCACAGCGCCGGCGGCCTGACCCAGAAGGACTTCGCCGGGGCCCGGCAGGCCGACGCCCTCGCGAAGGTCTTCGGCGGTTGAGCGTGCCACGGACGGTTGGGAGTCGGGGGTTGGCAGTTGGAGGTTGACGGCACACGTGAACTCCGGGCCTGGCGGGGGAGCCTTGCAGCTGAAGAACACGTACAGCGCGCGTGAGGTCGCGGCCATCACGGGCCTCACCGCACGCCAGCTCCAGTGGTGGGACGCGCGGCGGCTCTTCCAGCCGGCCATCTCTCCGCGGCGCACGGCGGCGGGCGGCTTCACGGAGCGCCGCTACACGCCGGTCGATCTGCTCGAATTGATGGTGCTCGCCGATCTGCGGCGGCAGGGGGTCACGCTTCCGCGGCTGCGGCAGCTCCTCGAGACGCTGCGGGCCAGGTTCGGCATCCGGCTGTTCGACGCC
>DATIEW010000498.1:0-2138 GCA_035455585.1 Vicinamibacterales bacterium
GGGGCTGCTGAGCCCACGCCAAGCCCGACGTCTTCTGTGTTCGGGGTCGCGTGTCAGATCACGTGCGCCGGCGGACGGCCGCGTACTCGTGCTCGCTCAGGCCATAGGTCCAAGCGACCGCCTCGCGCGGGGTGCGCACGGTCGGCGGCACCTGGAGATAATAGTGCTTGTAGGTGCCGTCCGGCTCCGGCGTGCCGTTGACGACCTCGACGGCGGCCCAGGAGTCGCCCTCGAACCAGCGCTTGCGCCAAAGGATGCCGGTCTCGTCCTCGGCGGCGCGGGTGGCGTGCCCGCCGCGCACGTAGCGCTCGGGCGTGTAGATCTCGAGCATGCAGCGCCGGATCATCGGATCCCACTGGCGGCTGATGTCGTCGGCGGTCAGGCGATCGGCCTCGCGGATGATGCGCTCGGGCACCTGGATGCCCTTCCAGGCGTAGAGGCTCCAACCATCCGGGAAGGCGAGCGCCGGGCCGGTGCGCGAATGCAGCCGGTTCTGCGGATCCGTCTCGAGAATGACGGGCGGCTCGGTGATCCAGCACGTGCACTCGTAGGCGAGGAACCAGCCGCCGTTCCTGACCGCCTGCCACAGGCCGCGCAGCCGGCGCGCCTGGCTACCGGGGTCGCAGACGTCGTGGATGAACTCGAAGAACGCAAGCCACGGCGCCGAATAGCGGCTGAAGGTCCCCTGCCGGAAGTCGTCGGTCGTGCGCCAGTGCTCGAGGCGGCCCCAGCCGAGGCGGTTCATGAACCGGCATTTGCGGGAATAGGCGCGGGCGTACTCGTTGGCCATGGCGCCGGCGACGCAGTCGTTGACGACGCGGCCGATCGAGAGCGGCGGAGCGAGCCCGACGCCGCGCAGGATCTCCGCCCGCAGCGAGGGACTGAGGTAGGCCTGCAGCTCGATGGACACCGCCTCCTTGAGGCCGTCCACGAGCCGCCACTTCACGCTCGCGCCGGAGATCGGCGCGCAGTGCTCCTGCGCAAGACGCCCGGCGACATCGAGCGGCCCCAGGCACCAGACGATATCGTCCGGCGGCGCGAGGCCCGCCTCGTGGTAGGCGAGCCTGAGGCCTTCTTCTGCCGCGGCCCGGTCGGACTTGCGTTGAGCGGTGCGCGCCGACCACCGCTCACGGTAGGAGGCGAGCTGCTCCCGCTGCCAGGGCAGCAGGTTGGCAGTCCTAATCGGCGACAATGCGCGCCTCTTTGGGATCCAGCTCGCGTTGCACGCGGATGCGGTAGGTCCCGCGCTCCAACGTGATCGGGTCGTGCTCGTCGTGGACCAGTTCGGCCGTCGGCGCATCCACGCGCAGGTGCCCGGCATAGAGGCCGCCGGGAATATCGCGGGCGAGGCCATCGTCGCGGAAGAAGCAGACGTCGCCGTAGATAGCGTGGCGGTGGCCCGTCAACTCGCCTTCGGCGACGACGACGGCGCCATCGGCTGAACGAGCCAAGGGCGCGCCCGACACCGGCACGTCTGGAACCCGCTCGACGAGCACGTCTCCCTGCGCATAGAACTCTCTCATGGGAAACCTCCTATCTGTCCGTAAGCTCAGGGGTTACGGGTGAAGTGCAACGCCGACTTGCGACGCGGAGTTCCGGGGCTGCCAAAAGTTCACTCGGCCGGTCGGGACGGATGGGGGACGCGGGGCGAAACGAGCCGATCGGCTCGCTTGCTTGACACCCGAGCCGGGCCCGCGTATCCACGCGCGGCGCTTGGCACTCTCGAAAACGAAGTGCCAGCGATGCTTCCAACTCACCGTTGGGCCGCATCTCCCGCCGCGGCCCCGTCCATCCCGGAGCAATCACGAGCATGAAGTTTCGTCCTCTTCACGACCGCGTCGTCGTCAAGCGCGTCGGCAGCGAAACCAAGACTGCCGGAGGTATCATAATCCCCGACACCGCCGCCGAGAAGCCGCAGCAGGGCGAAGTGATCGCGGTCGGGCCCGGCGCACGCGACGAATCCGGCAAACTCACGCCGCTCGACATCAAGCAGGGCGACAAGGTGCTGTTCGGCAAATGGTCCGGCACCGAGGTCAAGATCGACGGCGAGGAGCTCCTTATCATGAAGGAGTCCGACATCATGGGGATCCTCGGCTAGAAGCCGGAACCCCTCCCCCCACAAACCAAACCCCGAGACA
>DATIEW010000499.1:0-2908 GCA_035455585.1 Vicinamibacterales bacterium
GGCGCGGGCAGCTTTCGCCTGTTGATCGCCGCCGGAGACCCTGCTACCATCGGTCCGCAATTCTCGTCAGTTCAACGGTTTGCCCATGGCTTCCCAGACCCTCCCGGTCGTGACCGGCGACAAGGATCGCTCGCTGCAGGACGTGCTGCGCCGATTGGCCGCCTCGCCGGCCCCGCTGGGCCGCGAAGCCGATCCGATCGTCACAGCCGCGCACCGGATTCCGGCTGTTGCAGCGTCGTTCACGCCATATCCGGACAGCGTCGACCCCCGCCTGCGCCTGGCGCTCGCGGCGCACGGCGTGGAGCAGCTGTACACCCATCAACGGGAAGCGTTCGAGCACGTGCTGGCAGGGCGGAACGTGGTGACGATTACGCCCACGGCTTCGGGCAAGACGCTCTGCTATAACGCCCCGGTGCTCGACGCGATCCTGAAAGACCCGTCGACACGGGCGCTGTACCTGTTTCCGACCAAGGCGCTCGCCCAGGACCAGCTGGCCGAGCTGCATGCGCTGTGCGGGCTGTTGGTGGCCACAGGAGATCAGGAGATCAGGAGGGGTGGAACAGGAGATCAGGAGATCAGGAGGAGGGAAAAAAGGGAAACAGGAGGTCAGGAGATCAGGAGGCACGACTCGGACGTCGGGATCGGGGTATTCACCTACGACGGCGACACGCCGTCGGACGCCCGTCGTGCGATTCGCGGCAGGGCGCACGTCGTGCTCAGCAACCCCGACATGCTGCACACGGGCATCCTGCCGCACCATCCCCGGTGGGCCAAGCTGTTCGAGAACCTGCGGTTCGTGGTCATCGACGAGCTGCACGCCTACCGCGGCGTGTTCGGCAGCCACCTCGCGAACATCCTCCGAAGACTCCACCGGATCTGCCGGCACTACGGCTCCGACCCGATCTACATCTGCTCGTCGGCGACGATCGCGAACCCGCGCGAGCTGGCCGAAGGCCTGACGGGGCGCCGGTTCGAGCTGGTCGAGAAGAGCGGCGCGCCGCGCGGTGAGAAGTTGTTCCTGTTCGTGAATCCCCCGGTCGTGAACGCGCAGCTCGGCATCCGGCGGTCGTATCTCGCAGAAGCCCGCCGCGTGTCGCTCGAATTCCTGAAATACAACCTGCAGCTGATCCTCTTTGGGCAGAGCCGTCTTGCCGTCGAGATCCTCACGACTTATCTGAAGGACGCATTTGAGGGTCCCCCCGGGGCCGCGGATGTGATCCGGGGCTACCGCGGCGGCTACCTTCCGAACCGGAGGCGCGAGATCGAGCGCGGACTGCGCGAGGGACAGGTGCGCGCGGTCGTATCGACCAACGCGCTCGAGCTGGGGATCGATATCGGCGCGCTGGACGTCGCCGTGCTCGCGGGGTATCCGGGCACGATCGCCGCAACCTGGCAGCGGGCCGGCCGCGCGGGCCGCAGGACGACGCGATCGGCTGCGGTGCTGGTGGCCAGCAGCGCCCCGATCGACCAGTTCGTGATCCGCAACCCGTCGTACTTCTTCGACGCGTCGCCCGAGCACGCGCTCATCAACCCCGACAACCTGCACATCCTCGTCGACCACGTGAAGTGCGCCGCGTTCGAGCTGCCGTTCGGCGACGAAGAGCAGTTCGGGCAGGAGGACGTGCAGCAGATCCTCGCGGTGCTGGCGGAGGAGGGCTTCGTCCATCGCGCGGACGGCCAGTGGAATTGGACGAACGAATCCTACCCCGCCGACGCCGTCAGCCTCCGATCGGTGTCCTCCGACAACTTCGTGGTGGTGGAGGTCACCGGCGGCGAGCGCGTCATCGGCGAGACGGACTTCACGAGCGGCCCCGCCACCCTCCACGAGAAGGCGATCTACATCGTCGAAGGACAGCTCTTCCAGGTCGAACGGCTCGATTTCGACGGCCGGAAGGCCTACGTGCGCGCGATCGACTGCGACTACTACACCGACGCGATCACCTACACCAGAGTCACGATACTGGACGTGTTCGCGGCCGAGGCTCCCTCAGGCGGCGATCGCACGGGGTTCGCTCAGCGCCCGACGGAGCCGGGACCTTCCGGTGCGGGCGCTGGAGGCGATGTCCTCGCTCATCGCTCGCACGGCGAAGTGCACGTCGTGTCGCGCGTCGTGGGATTCAAGAAGATCAAGTTCTACACGAACGAGAACGTCGGGTCGGGAGAGCTGGATCTGCCGGAACAGCAGATGCACACCTCGTCCTACTGGCTCACCATCCCGTCGGACGTCATGGGCAGGCTGTCCTTCGGCAGCGACGATCGCCGCGACGGCGTCATCGGCCTGGCATACGCCGTGAGGAACGTCGCCCAGCTCCTCCTGATGTGCGACCGCCACGACATCGGCCTGTCCGTCGACGGCGGGAGCCTGGAGCGATCGAGGCGGACGGGCGCCGCCGGGAGCGTGCCGGATGCGCTCGCCGCGGAACCGAACGTCTTCATCTACGACAACTATCCGGGCGGCATCGGATTCAGCCGGCCGCTCTACGAGATGCACGGGCTGCTGCTCGAACGCACGCGCGATCTGCTCGCCGGCTGTCCCTGCGAATCCGGATGCCCGTCCTGCGTCGGGCCCGAGGGCAATACCGGGCCGAACGCGAAGCGGGTGGCGTCCGAAATCCTCGATCGGCTGCTCGCCGTGGAGGCGGTCTGACGGTGGACCTCGCATCCCGCCTGCGGACGATTGTCAGGAGCAGCAGGATCCCGGCCGCGTCCGGCGCGCGCGCCGGAGGCAGCCTGCGCGAGCTGACCTACGAGCCCGATGACGGCGGCTATGAGGCCGGGATCACGCCGCAGCGGCTCGGCGAGATCCTCGGCGGACGGTGCCTGAGCACGCGCTTCGGCGAGTGTCTCGTCGTGGATCGCCGCTACGAGGCGGATCGACGGCATGGCGAGCTGCACGTCGGCGACTGCG
>DATIEW010000500.1:0-2221 GCA_035455585.1 Vicinamibacterales bacterium
AAGGATCGCAAGACTGGTACGGCGTTGCCTACGAGGTGCCCACGACTCTGTCGTTCGGGACGGGCCGTCTGCATCAAGTGCCGATCGCGCTGACCAACACCGGGCGTCTCACGTGGGACTCGGCACGCGAGCCGCGCTTCATGCTGTCGTATCACTGGCTGCGGGCCGACTCCGATGTCGTCGTGCAGTTCGAAGGGCAGCGGACGCCGTTTGCGGCGCCGATCGCGCCGCGGTCGACGGTCTCGATGCTCGCGGACGTCATTGCCCCCGCCGCGCCCGGCGCCTATACGCTGGTGTGGGACGTCGTGCACGAGCGGCGCGCCTGGTTGAGCACCGAGGGCGTGCCGCCCGCGCGGACTGCTGTCCGGGTCGCGGGCGATCCGGTGACCGCGACGCCGACGCGGCTCACGCGTCTGCCCGAGGGTCCGACACGGCCTGACCGGCCGGCACTCTGGCGCGCTGGCCTGGCGATGGCGTCGGATCGTCCCCTCCTGGGTGTGGGTCCCGACAACTTCCGGCACACCTACGGCACCTACCTCGGCCTCCAGCACGCCGATTCGCGTGTGCACGCCAACAACATGTACCTCGAGGCGCTCACGGGCGCGGGCGTCCCTGGGTTCGTGACGCTCGTGTGGTTGTTTACCGCCTCCGGCCTCGCCCTCGTGCGGCGATGCCGGACCGCGCCCTCGTCGGGGATCGTGCCGGCCGCCGCGCTCCTGAGCGCCTGGCTGATGGTGGCCGGACATGGCCTCGTCGATTCGTTCCTGAGCTTTACGACCACGTACCTGACGTTCGCCCTCGCGGCAGGTTTGGCTTTTGCTCGCGCCTGGGAATCGCACCCGTGCACCTGCGCACCGCACCCGTGCACCTGTGCACCCGTGCACCGCACCGCACCCGTCGCACCCGTCGCACCCGTCGCACCCGTCGCACCTGATTTGCACATGCCCAACGATGTCCGGCTGCTCTCGGCGGAGGAATTCCTTGTCGCCACGCTGATGGGCAAGCTGGCGGTCATCGCCGCGCTGGCGACGATGCTGGCGCGGTATCGCCGCTTCCGGCACATTCTGATCTTCGAACGCCGCGACTGGCCCGATCGTCTCGCGTTCGCGCTCGGCCTGGCCGTCCCGCTCACCGCCGGCGTCGCCTCCCGCATCCTGCTGAACTACGACGCCGCCGACCTGATGCTCGAAGGCGCGTTTCTCGCCGGCCTCATCGCCGGCCCCTACACCGGCGCCATCGTCGGCGCATCCATCGCACTCCCCGCCGCCATGGCCGCCGAATGGGGCGCCATCCCGTTCGCGATCGGCTGCGGTTTCGCGGGCGGCGGCCTGCGCGAGGCGTGTCCCAAGGAACACATCTGGAACTTCTCGCCATTCGTCTTCTTCAGCCTGCCGCGCTACGTCTGGCACATGGTGCGCCAGCTCGCGATCGACTGGCAGGTCGTGCTGCTGTTCGTCCCGCTCGGCCTCGAGTTGATCCGGCAGTCGATCGGCCTGCGTTTCGGCACGCACCGGCTCTTCTTCTTCGACGCGCCGACACCGTGGCTCACCGTCGCCGTCTATGTCGCCACGGTGCTGGCCGTCTCGATCCCTATCAAGATCTGGAACACCGCGCGCATCGAGCACCGGCTCCAGGAGCAGGAGACCCTCCTGCTCGCCGCAAAGATCGAGGCGTTGAAGAGTCAGATCAATCCACACTTCCTCTTCAACACGCTCAGCTCGGTCTCGTCGCTGATCCGATCGCAGCCGGAAACGGCCCGCACGGTCATCCTGAAGCTCTCGGGCCTGCTGCGGCGTCTGCTCCGCAGCCATGAGCAGTTCGTGTCGCTGCGCGAGGAGCTGGATTCGATCGACGAGTACCTCGACATCGAGGTCATCCGCTTCGGCCCGCGCCTCGGCGTCCGCAAGGACATCGCCGCCGACACGCTCGACATTCTGGTCCCCAGCATGATCCTCCAGCCCCTGGTCGAGAACTCGATCAAGCACGGCCTCACGCGCAAAGTGGGCCCTGGGCAGATCACCCTCCGCAGCCGGCGCGATGGTGAGCGCCTCGTCCTCGACGTCGAAGACGACGGCCTCGGCATCTCGGATGAGCGGCTGCAGACAGCGATGTCGAGCGGCATCGGGTTGACCAACGTGCACGAGCGGCTGCGCGTCATTTATGGCGCGACGGCCCGAGTCGAGCTGAAAGGCGCGCCCGGCCGTGGCGCCTGCGCCCACCT
>DATIEW010000501.1:0-2996 GCA_035455585.1 Vicinamibacterales bacterium
ATGACAGTGTCGTCAATCTTGACAGATCGCTGCGGAGAGGAGTATCCTAGCAATTCCATAACTCATGACTGTGTATCGAAAGGAGATCAGAGATGGAACCAGCTGTGACGACCGAGCGGGCCGAGCGCGTGTCCGCTGCGACGCCCGAGCAGGTGCTCGAAGCGATCGTCGCGGGGATCAACGCCGGCGACCTCGAGAGCCTGCTGCCGCTCTACGAGAGCGAGGCGGCGTTCGCGACCCAGCCCGGCAGCCTCGCTCACGGTCCGGCGGGCATCGGCGCCGCCCTGACCGGCTTCATCGAGCTGAGCGGCAGGCTCGAGCTCGAGGTGACACGCGTCCTCGAGGTCGACGACCTCGCCCTCGTGATCGGCGTCTGGTCGTTCGACGGCACAGGCCCCGACGGCGAGCCGGTGCGGCTGGCGGCGAGGAACGCGGACGTCCTGCGCCGGCAGGCGGACGGCACCTGGCGCTTCGTGATCGACAACCCCTGGGGAACCGACTGACGTTGCGACGAGGCCAGCGGGACTCCCGTCGGGGTGTGGCGGGTCAGGTCGAACCTCTGCGCATGAGACGTAGCGCGTTGACGGTGACGAGGAGGGACATGCCCATGTCGGCTGCGACGGCGAGCACGAGCGTCACTAGCCCGAACGGCACGAGCAGCACGAACAGCCCCTTGACGACGAGCGAGGCGATCACGTTGCTGCGCATCACCGAGAGCGCCTTGCGGGCGAGCGAGACGGCGCCGGGGAGCCGGCCGAGGCGGTCGGACATCAGCGCCACGTCGGCGGAGTGCAGCGCGACGTCGCTACCGGCGGCGCCCATCGCAATCCCGACTCGAGCCGCAGCGAGTGCGGGGGCGTCGTTGATGCCGTCGCCTACCATCGCCACGACCTTGCCCTCGCGTTGGAGATCGGCCACCGCGGTCAGCTTGTCCTCGGGCAGTAGTGCGGCACGCCAGTCGGTGACGCCGATCCGCTGCGCGATGGTGCGGGCGATCGGGTCACTGTCACCGGTCAGCATCACGATGCGCTCGACTCCGACCTGCGCGAGGGTGGCGACGGCAGCGGCGGCTTCGGGGCGCAGTTGATCGGCAACGCCAAAGACGGCCAGCGGCCGATCCTGGTCGCCGAGTACGAGCGCGGTCTGTCCGGCGTCGTGTAGTTCGTCGATTGCCGCGGGCAGCGCGCCGAGGCGCTCGCTCGCCAACCTCGGCCCGCCAGCCCACAGTGCGCGTCCGTTCACGGTTGCCTCGACACCGCGGCCCGGCAGTGCCTCGAAGGCGTCGGGCTGCGTGAGCACAGCTCCGCGTTCGCGCGCAGCACGAGTTATTGCGGCGGCGAGCGGGTGCTCGGAGCGCTGCTCAACTGTCCCCATCAGCATCAGCGCGTCTTCCTCGCCGAGTGCGGGGTCGAGCACGACGATCCGCTCCAGCTCGGGGGAGCCGAGCGTGAGCGTTCCGGTCTTGTCCAGCGCCACGATCGAGACGCGGCCGAGGTCCTCCAGCGCCTGGCCGCTGGTGATGAGAACGCCTTCGCGGGCGGCGCCCCCGATCGCGGAGACGACAGCGACGGGCACCGAGATGACCAGCGCGCAGGGACAGGCGACGATCAGCAGAGCCAGCCCCCGGTAGATCCAGGTATCGGGTTCGCCGCCGAACGCCACCGGCACGGTCGCGAGCAGCAGTGCGGCGACGAAGACAAGCGGCGTGTAGACGCTTGCGAAGCGGTCGATGAACCTCTCGGCCGGGGCACGTGTCGCCTGCGCCACCTCGACCATCGCCGCGATCCGCGACAGGGTCGAGTCCGCGGCGGGCCGAGTGGTCTCGATCGTCAGAGATCCGTGCACCGTCAGCGCGCCCGCATACACCTCATCGCCGCGACCGACATCAACAGGGACCGACTCGCCCGTGATCGGCGACTGATCGACGCTGGAGGCGCCGTCGGAGACGATGCCGTCGACGGGCAGCCGCTCGCCCGGCCGGACCACGACGAGGTCTCCCACCATCACCTGCGCGGCAGGGACGGTGCGCTCGACCCCGTCGACCACGACCGTTGCTGCGCGTGGCGCCAGATCCATCAGCGACTCCACCGCATCACGGGTGCGGTCGAGCGCGAACGATTCAAGCGTCGTCCCGACCGCGAACAGGACGAGCACCCACGCCCCCTCGGCGTAGGCGCCGATCGCCACCGCGCCAACCGCGGCGAGCGTCATCAGCACGTTCATGTCCAAGGTGCGCACCCGCAGCGCGCCCAGCGCGGCGAGCGCGATCGGCCAGCCGCCCGCCGCCATCGACAACAGATACAACGGCTCGGCCACCAGGCGCGGAGCGCCACCAAGTGAGGCGATCACAGCGAGCAGTAGCAGCGGGATCGAGACAGCCGTCGAGAGCGTGCGCACGTCGCGGCGCCAGAACGGCACCGACGATGCGGCCAGGCGTTGCTGCGCTGGATAGGCGCGATACCCGGCACGAGTGACGGCCGCGATCACCACCGCATCGCTGACATCGCCATGCACCGTCATCGCCGCGGTGCCAAAGGACACCTCCGCAGCCGCCACCCCGTCGAGTGCGGCGACACGCTTCTGCACCGTCCGCGCGCACCCCGCGCAGTCCATCCCCTCCACCCGAAAGCGTCGCGCCGATCCGCCCGGCAGCTCGACGTGTTGCGGCGGCGAGGCGCTCGGCACCAGCGGCAACTCGATCAGGCCCGACCGCCCACCGAGTACAGGCGTGCTCTCCTCAGGCACCCGCGATGCTTGCCAACCTCGTCGGCGCCTCCGAGCCAAGTACGACGTCGAGCAGAGCACGCCCTTCAACGGTGAGTGCGTACATCACCATCTTTCCCTCCCGCCGCGACCTCACGATGCCGTGATCCCGCAGCGCCCGCACATGGTGCGAAACGAGATTCTGCGACCGCCCCATCACCCACGACAGGTCACAGACACACAACTCGTCCACATCCCTCAGCGCCGCGGCGACCGTCAGGCGTGTCGGGTCG
>DATIEW010000502.1:0-9002 GCA_035455585.1 Vicinamibacterales bacterium
CGCCGACGTCGTCGGGCGCCTCTGCATGAACCTGCGTGCCGCCGGCGAGCCGGTCGAACTCTTCAGGGAGCTCGACGGTCCGCTGGTGCTCGTCGCCGACGAGATCACGCCGTCCATCGTGGCGCAGCTCGACTGGCATCGGCTGGCGGCGCTGGTGACCGACGCCGGGAGCTGGACGTACCACACGGCCATCCTCGCGCGGTCCATCCACGTGCCGGCCGTCGCGGGCCTGCGCCAGGCGAGCGTGACGGTCTCGCCGGGCACCCTGGTCGCCGTCGACGGAACCACGGGTGAGGTCGTGGTCGATCCCGACGAAGAAACGCTCGGCCGGATCCACGCGCAGCGCAGGCAGCAGCAGGCGTACGAAGAGTCGCTCGACGAGTACCGCGAGCTGCCGGCCGTCACGGCCGACGGCATCGCGGTCCGCCTCGAGGCCAACATCGAGTCGCCCGACGACGCGGCGCGCGCGCGCGAGCGGGGCGCCGAGGGCGTCGGGTTGTTCCGATCGGAGTTCCTGCTCGCCAGCGGCGGCCAGGCCGCGCTGACCGAGGACGCCCAGTACCAGGCCTATCGCCGGCTCGTCGAGAGCGCCGCTCCCACGCGCGTCACGATCAGGACGTTCGACGTCAGCGAGCCGCAGCTGCGCATCGAGCACGCCGGTATCGAAGGAGCCCGGACGCCGCTCGGCCTGCGGGGCATCCGTCTGAGCCTCTCGTTCGAGGAGATTTTCCAGGCGCAGCTGCGCGCGCTGCTCCGCGCGGCGTCGCACGGCTCCCTGCGGATCATGTTCCCGTTCGTCTCGGGACTCGAAGAGCTGCGATGCGCGCGGGCCGCCGTCGACCGGGCCGCCGAGGCGCTGCGCGCCCGCGGCCAGTCTGTCCCGGCCGTACCGATTGGCGTCATGATCGAAGTCCCGTCGGCGGCGCTGACGGCGGACATCCTCGCGGGCGAGGCGGATTTCTTCAGCATCGGCACCAACGACCTGATCCAGTACAGTCTCGCCGTCGACAGGACCGACGATCGGGTCTCGCGCCTGTACGAGCCGCTCCATCCGGCGATTCTGCGCACCGTCCGTCTCGTCTCGCGCGCCGGGCGGCATGCCCGGGTACCGGTCGCGGTGTGCGGCGAAATGGCCGCGGACCCGGTGCTGCTGACGCTGCTCGTCGGCCTCGGGTTGACCGAATTCAGCATGACGCCCACCGCCATCCCGCTCGCCAAACGCGTGCTTCGCGGCCTCAGCGCAGCCGACGCGCGCGCCGCGGCCGGTCGCGCGCTGCGCGCCAGGACGACGGCCGAAGTCGAGCAGTGTCTGCTGAGGCTGCTGGCCCCCACGAGGCAGGGGTGAATCGGATCAACTCCCAACCTCCAACTCCCAACGCCCAAGGAGATCAGACTGGGAGCACTTCCTGGAACTTGAAGGGGGTACTTCACGGCGCTCCACTAAACGTGAGCCGCGAGGCCCCGGAGTCAGGTGCCTTGGAAGTTGGGAGTTGGGCGTCGGGAGTTGACGCGTTCGTCACCCGCAATGAGGTCTGCGCCCTTGAACCCTCAGAACGGGACGTCGTCGTCGGTCAGTTCCGTGACGGGCTCGGCCAGCGGCTCGTCCATCCCCTGCGCGGGAACGCGCGCCGGCTGACGTGCCGCGCCAGCGCCGGCGCCGCCGAGCAGCACCACCCGGTCGCCGCGGATCTCGGTCGTGTACCGCTTGACGCCTTCCTTGTCGTCCCACTGGCGCGTCTGCAGGCGGCCCTCGACGTAGATCTGCTTGCCCTTCACCAGGTACTCGCTGAGCGATTCCGCCGTCTTCCCCCACAGAACGATCCGGTGCCACTCGGTCTTCTCCTGCCGCTGGCCCGCCTTGTCGTTCCAGACTTCCGTCGTGGCGAGGCTCAGCGTCGCAACCGGCGCGCCGCCCGGCGTGTAGCGCAATTCCGCATCGCGCCCGAGGTTGCCGACGAGAATGACCTTGTTCACGCTGCCCATGCCGATGAGTCCTTTCGCTGCCGCGTCCGCTCCGTTCTGCTCTTCAAGACCTGGGCCATTCTGGACCGCGCGGGTTTCCCACGTCAATTGCAGCGTTGGCTCCGTCGACGTGGCAGTTGCTGCACACGCCGGGACGGCCGAAGCTCGCAGGAACTGCGCGGGTCAGGATGTCCGTCCGTAGCGGTCCTCGAGCCGCACCACGTCCTGCAGCTCCGGCGTCGACACCTCGAAGATGTCGCAGTCCTCGATGGCCGTCATGCGATGGACGGTTTTCGGTGTGATATGCACGGCCTCGCCGACTCTCAGCTCGCGCTTCACCAGCTCGCCGCTCTCCTTGATCTCGACGAGCAGCCGGCCGGACCAGAGGAAGATGGTTTCGTCTTTCTGGTTGTGGTACTGGAGGCTCAGCGCATGGCCGGCGTCGACGTGAATCAGCTTGCCGACGTACTTGTCGGTGACGGCCCAGTGCAGCTCGTAGCCCCAGGGTTTGTCCACCCGGATCACCTCATTGGTCACAGACCGCTCCGCGCGAGGTGAGACAACTCAAAACTCACAACTCATGACCCCACCATCACTCCCGCCGCAGGCTGTCCAGTCGCGTTCGAGCGAGCTGCGCTTCATTGGACGAGGGGTACTCCTTGATCACGGTTTCGTACGCCTTCCTGGCCTCGTTCGGCTGATTGAGCCGCTCGTGGGTCTGCCCGAGCTTGTACCAGGCGACGGCGACCGAGTCCGATTTCGTGTAGTCGAGGATGACCTTCTGGTAGGCTGCGAGCGCGTCCTTGTAGCTTCCGGCGTTGTAGTGCGAGTTGCCGATGTAGAGCTGGGCGTCGTCTGCGCTCGGTGAGGTCGGGAACGTCCGGATGAAGCTCTCGAAGCCGGAGATCGCCAGGTCGTACTGCCCGGCGGTGTAGTCGGCGAAGATCCGATCCCACATCGCGGTAGGCGACACGTTCGCCGGCGGGGGAACCGCTGGAGCCGGTGCAGGCGGCGGAACCGCCCCCGGGTCGATGCCGGGAAGGCCCTCGACGGTGGGGGTCAGGGGAGCCGGCGGCGGCAGCGATGCAACCGTCTGGCGAAGCGCCTGGATCTCCTGGGTCATCGAGGACAGCCGCACGTTGGTGTCGTCCGACTTTTCGCGGAGGATGCGCGCCGTCTCAGCCACGCCGTCGATGAGGAGCTTCTGGTCGGCGAAGGACTTCCTCGTCGTCCCGGACTGATCCTCGAGCCTGGCCGTGACGGCTTCGAGCGTGGCGGCCAGTCCGTAAATCAGCTGCTGGAGCTGTTGCTGCTGCTCCTGCAGCATCCGGATTTCCGCCATGAGCTGCTGGTGCTCCTTGTTGGCCGCGGCGGCAGCAGGGGGAACCAGCAAAATGATCGCCGCGATGAGTCCAGCGACAGCGCCTGTCTTTCGCATGACTTGACCCCTATCTGATCGTCCGGTTGCTATCTGCTCGTCACCACGAACTGCGCGCGGCGGTTCTTCGCCCATGCCGCCTCGTTGTGCCCGGGATCGAACGGAAACTCCTTGCCGTAGCTGACCACCTTCAGGCGGCCCGCCGGAATGCCGAGCGAGACCAGGTAGGTCCTGGCCGCCATCGCCCGGCGCTCACCGAGCGCAAGGTTGTATTCGGCCGTCCCGCGCTCGTCGGCGTGCCCCTCGATGGTGATCACCCAGTCACCGTACTTCTTCAGGACCGCGGCGTTTGTATTGAGCGCCTGCTGGCCGTCCGCGCCGATCTCGGCGCTGTCGAAGGCGAAGAAGACCGGCTGAAACGGGGAATTCCGGTTGATCATGTCGATGTCGCTGGTGCGCAGCGGATCCTCGGAGATCGGCTCCGGAGGTACAGCCGTCGGCTCGACGACCGGCTCGGGTGGAGACGGAAGTCTCGCGGGCGTCGTGTCCTCGGCGCCTGCCGCGGGAGGAGGCGGTATCGGCCGCGCGACGGGAGGCTCCTTCTTCCCGCACGCGCCAACCGCCGTCAGAAGAAGAACCAGGGCTATTGCGGCTGCTGCTCGTGGAATCTTCATGTCCTGTTACGCCTCTCTGATGTAACTCCGCCGCCGCGCCGGGCGTGCGCGCGAACTGCCAGCGTGCAAGGCTTCCCCGGCGCGCCCGAATGGGGAAGTCTACTGCGACCAGTTGGGGTATCGGTTGCTCCCGTTGCGGGTGATCTGCCTGAGACCGGTTCCATCGCGCCCCATCGTGTAGATCTGTGGACGGCCGGTACGGTCCGACACGAACGCCAGGTGCCGGCCGTTGGGCGCAAAGGCCGGGCTCTCGTTGCTGCCGATGCCGTCCGATATCGGCGTCGACCCGCCCTTGGCGAAGTCGTACAGCATGATCTGGTAGCCTCCGCCGCCCCGGCAGGTGTAGGCGATCTCGTTGAACGGAGCGGGAGACCACGTCGGACGGTCGCAGTACGACTCCGCCGAGATACGCTTCAGGCCGGTGCCGTCCGCGTTGACGATGTAGATGGCCGGACTGCCGCTGCGATCGGACGTGAACGCGAGCTGGACTCCGGTCGGCGCCCACGTTGGCGTCGCGTCCGCCATCGGGTGGTTCGTCACGCGCCGCAGACCGCTGCCGTCGCGATTCGCCACGCAGATCTCGGTGTTGCCGTCGTCGATCGCGCACATGAAGGCGATGCGCGTCCCGTCGTGGGACCACGCCGGCAGGTAGTTCCGCGTGTCGAGAGCCTTGGTCGGCCGCTCGAAGCGCCCTTCGTAGATGTACGACAGGAACAGGTCCGGCATGCCGTCACGGTAGCTGGTGAAGAGGATGGCCTTGGCGTCCGGCGACCACACGGGGGAGATCTCCAGCGTCCGCTGGAAAGTCACCTGCTTCTCGTTGGCGCCGTCGTAATCGGCGATATAGATGTTGGACACGTTGCGCGCGGTCGGCCCCTTGATGCGCTCGCCGGCCCGGTCGGACGAGTACGCGAGCTTCGTCCGCGCGACGCCCCTCAGCTGGACCTGCTGCTTGTGCACCTCGTCGGCAAAGGTATGCGCGAAGATCCGGCCGCCGTCGGCGAGCGACTTGATCGATCCGCTGTACTGTTTTCCAAGCGCCATGCGGCCGGTCGCCACATGGATCAGACGGGCCTCGACGACGACCCCGTCGCCGCTGCGCCGGACCATGCCCACGATCACGCCGTCGGCACCCACCGCCTTCCATTGGCTGAGATCGACGTTTTCAGCCGAATCAGGCTGGGGAATCGTCCTCATGGCGTCGCGCGGGATCATGTAGAACTCGCGCTCGAACGAGAGATCGTCGAAGAGCACCTGCCCGATGATCTTGGCCGCCCTGACTGTTTCAGCGTCCCCTGCGAGCGCGATGAATTCGGGTACCGCCAGCCGCGGCGGCATCCCCGGGTCCCCGCCGATGAAGACGCTGAGCTCGGTCGGCTGCTGGCCGGCAGGAGGCGGTGGCGTGCCGGCCGGCGGCTGGCCGGCGTTCAAGGCGATGGTGGCACAACCGGCGAGGGCGAACGAAAGCAATCGCATGTGTTTCATCAGCGCTGGTACTCGAATGTCAGGTGAATGGTCAGCAGCGGTTCAGTGTACGGCTCTGGCAGCGGCGGCAGCCTCTGCAGGGTCAGGATCGCCCTGCGCGATTCGGAGTCGAGCAGGAAATTGTTGCTCGGCTGGGTCACCTCGACGTTGGTCAGCATCCCGTCGCGGCGGATCGTGAACTTCACGACAACCCGTCCGGCCACGCCCTGTCTGGGGTTCCAGTACCGGCGGATCATCTGCTCCATCGTCGTGATGTACTCCGGGCAGCAGAAATTCTCGAGGCCCGAGACGCGCGCCCCCCCGCCCCCGGCCCCGCCGGTCGACAAGCCTCCAAACGGAACAGCGGCGCCGCCGGTCTCCACACGGGCCGCCCCGGCCTTGATCTCCTCGCCCGCGGTCGGCTTCCGACTCGACGATCGTTCCGCTGGCTTCGCGGGCGGTTTGGGTGCGGGTCTGGGCGCAGGCTTGGGCGGCGCCTCCGGGACGGTCATCTCCGGCATCTTCGGTGCGGGCGCCGGCGCGAACGGCAGCTTCGGGTCCGGCGCGACGACCTGCACGGCGCGTCCCGCTACGGGGTTCTGACCGCCGGCGTCCGGGCCGGGAGGGCCGCCGAGCGAGATCACCATCGGCGTCGACTCCGGCTCCGCGCGCGCCGTGCGCCATTCGGAGGGCATCAGCGCAAGGAGAATCACAAGAACGAGATGACCGGCCAGCGACCAGAGGATCATGCGCTGGAGGCCCTCCGCCTCCCGGCTGCGTACGAGCAGAATGTCGCTCACCGCTTCCCGCATTGCCTCTTGCTCACTATCGCCTACGCTCGATCGGTTTCGACATCAGCCCGACTCTATCGATCCCCGCTTCTTTCAGCCTGTCCGTCACGTCGAACAGATCCTGTCCGGTCGCGCCGGCGTCCATCCGGATGAACACCGACTTGTCCTCGCGCATGAGCGTCGCCTGCCGCACGCGCTCGTGCAGCAGGTCGACCCGGATCTCCTCGTCGCCGAGCTGGACCACCCGCGTCCGGCCGAAGTCCGGCGGAATCGTCACGTAGACGGGCTGCGCCGTCACGGGCTGGGCCCGCCGCGCCTGCGGCAGGTTGACCTCCAGTCCCTGCTGCAACATAGGGGCCGTCACCATGAAGATGATGAGCAGCACGAGCATCACGTCGACCAGCGGGACGACGTTGATCTCCGAGAGTGACGTCGCGACACGCGCGCCGCGGCCACGCCGTCCGCGGCCGCCGCCGTTCAGCCCCTTGCTGCCGCCGGTGTCGTGTACTTTGGGCATCTCAGGTGAAGTTCCTCTCTGCGATGTTCAGGAACTCGAGCGCGAAGTCGTCCATCTCGGCGGCAAACCCCTTCACCTGGTTCGTGAAGTGATTGTAGAAGTAGACTGCCGGTATCGCCGCGAACAGACCAGCCGCCGTCGCAATCAGTGCATCCGCGATTCCGGGAGCGACGACGCCCAGGCTCGATGACCCCGCCACGCCGATCCCCTGGAAGGACCGGATGATCCCGACGACCGTGCCGAACAGACCGATGAACGGCGTGATGCTCGCCGTCGTCGCCAGAAACGGCACGTGGTGCTCCAGCTTGATCAGCTCGACCGTGCTCGCGCGCAGCAGTGCCCGATCGACAGCGTCGAGGCTCTTCAACCTAGGACGCTCGGCAGGCTGAGCCGGTCTTGGCCCGTTGCTCATGCGGTCCGATCGGAGCTGGGCGTTCAACTCCGCGTAGCCCGATTGAAAGAGGCCCACCAGCGGACTGTCCGAGAGCGTGGGGCACACGGACTGCACCTCGGAGAACTTGCTGCTCTTTCGGAAGACGCTCAGGAACGTGGCAGACTGGCGCTCCGCGCGCCTGAACACCCAGATCTTGTAGAGAATGACTCCCCAGGAGATTGCTGAGAAGAGCAGCAGGACCGCCAGGACGATCAGGGCCAGCAGCGACGCGTCGGCGATGAGGCTGACGATGTCGGTGTTGGTGCTCAACTCGCCGGTCCCAGCTGCCGGCTGCGCCTCCTGCGCGTAGCGCGCGGAGGCGGAGAAAGGCAAGTTCAAACAGCCCTCCGCGATGCGTGACGTTTCGGTGCGCCGCTGGGACAGCGCGAACCCGGCAAGGGTAGCATGCGACCAGTGCACTGTCAAACATCTGATAAGATGGCACTTGCCCTCGATGCTGCGGTACCTGTCGATCCGCCATCTCGCCGTCATCGATCACATCGAGCTCGAGTTCGAGCCTGGGTTGAACGTGCTGACCGGCGAGACCGGTGCGGGCAAGTCGATCCTCGTCGGTGCGGTCGGGCTTCTCGTGGGCGGCCGCGCCTCGTCCGACCTCGTGCGGACCGGCGAGGAATGCGCGGCGATCGAGGCCGTGTTCGAGGATTCCGCCGGCCGGGAGATCATCCTCCGGCGGGAAATCACCTCGCAGGGAAGGAGCCGCGGGTTCGTGGACGGCGCCCTCGCCACGAGCGCCACGCTGCGTGAACTGTCCGCGGCCCTCGTCGATCTTCACGGCCAGCACGAACACCAGGTGCTCCTCGATCCAGCCGCGCACCTCGCCGTTCTCGACGAGTTCGCGGGCCTCACCGGGGAGCGTGCGGCGGTCGGCTCCGCCTTCGCGCGGTGGCAGGAGACGGGAAGCGAGCGCGACCGGCTGGTCGCGCAGCAGCGCCTCGCGGAAGACCGCGCCGAGTTCGTCCGCTTCCAGCTCGCGGAGATCGAACGCGCCGCGCCGCAACCCGGCGAAGACGATCGTCTGGCGGAGGCCAGAATCGTCCTCGCCAACGCGGACAGGCTGCAGCGGCTCTGCGGCGAAGCCTACCAGGCCCTGTACGAAGGGGACGGCGCGGCGCTGCCCGCGCTCGCCGCCGTCTGGCGGAAGGTCACGGAACTGTCAGGCATCGATGCGCGTTTCGCCGCGTTCGCCGATTCGCGCGACGCCATCAAGTCGCAGCTCGAGGATCTGGCGTTCTCGCTGCGGTCCTATGCCGCCGGCATCGACGCTTCGCCCGCACGACTCCAGGAGGTCGAGGATCGACTGGCGGTCCTCGAGCGTCTCAAGAGGAAGCACGGCCCGACGCTGGCCGACGTGATCGCGCATGCCGATGGGCTTCGACGCGAGCTGCACGATCGCGAGCACGGCGCGGAGCGGGCCGCCGGGCTGGCGATCGCCCTCGAACAGGCCCGGCAGGTCTACCTGACGGCAGCCGAGCGGCTCTCGCACCGCCGGCGCGAGGCGGCGCGGGACTTCAGCCGCAGGCTCGGTGCGTCGCTCGACGAGCTGGCCATGCCTCGCACGAGATGCGACGTTCGCTTCACGCGAGCCGAATCGGAGTCGGAATGGTCCGAGGCCGGGCTGGAGAGGGGAGAGTTCTACATCTCTCCCAACCCCGGCGAGGAGCTGCGCCCGCTGGCAAGGGTTGCCTCGGGAGGTGAGCTGTCCCGCGTCATGCTCGCGCTGAAGACGCTCGCCACGACCGACGCGCCGGGCAAGACGCTGATA
>DATIEW010000503.1:0-2079 GCA_035455585.1 Vicinamibacterales bacterium
ACGTCCGCATTCCTTCTCTATCCCATCGCCCCTGGCCCATCGCCCCTTGCCCATTGCCCATCGCCCATTGCCCATCCAGCACCCCCGGATCCCGGAACCCGGATCCCGCGTCTGGCCCCGCGTTTGCTGCCTCGGCCTCCCAGTCCGGCCGGGAATCGGGAGTTGTTCCGGCTCTGAGAGCTTTTGAACAAATCGCGCGCGGCGGCGAGCGAGCGCAGCGACGCGAGCCATGCGAGCGGAGCGGGGCCAAGGGGCCCCCGCGAGCGAGCGTGTAAGGGGGTCCGGGGGACGAAGTCCCCCGGGTGAGAGCTGAGCTTCAGATGAACTGGATCAAGCTGGTCAGGCGCGTGCCGGTGTATTCAGGCCGTCTCCCCCGGCCGGCGAGCTACGACGTGTGGGCGCGAGGGGAAGGAGCGGCGATCATCGCCGGGCTGGCGGCCGGGCGGCGCTTCAGCCTGTTCGGCCGGAGTCGTGCCGCGCGGAAGGCCGTCTGGACCGAGCTGCAGCGGAAAGCAGAGACGGGCCCGCTCGCCGCTGCGATCGACCGCTCGGTCCGGCAGTGCGTGCTGGCGGCGGGCGAGATCGGCGTCTATCCGCTGAGGCTTCCGCGCGCGCTGATCGACGGATACCGCCTCGTCGCCGTGCCGCGGGTCACGTGGAACGCCCGTGCGTTCGCGGCGATACTGCGTGGTCTCGACGCGGACCCCGACATGCAGTCGCTCGCGGGTGGCGCGCCCTTCCGGCGGTTCTTCATGGAACGGCTGTTCGAGGAAGTCGATCTCGCGCTCGTGGCCTCGTCTCCCTCCCTGCGGCATCCGGTTCCGACGGGTGAGGGCTGGTTCATCGTCGGCTTCGAGCCGGCGGCATCGTGGCTCGTTCCGATCGAGGGGCCCGAACGGCCGGGGCATTTCTTGGTCTGCGAGGCGCCGCCCGCGGGACTCAAGAGCTGGCCCGCGCGCCGCGTTCAGGATGCCATCGCCGAGGTGCGGGCGGCGGTCTCGACGTTGTCGCGGCGCGAGCGCGACGAGCTGCTGCGCGAAGCGCGGGTGACGTCCAGCATGGGATCGACCGCCGCGCTGCCTCCGCCGCGTCCGGAGCTGCCGTCCCGCCGTCTCGTCAGGACGCCCTACACGGAGAAACCGCGGGTCGGCACCGGCCTGTGAATTCATTCCTGAACTCTCAGCTCACCTGAGTTGCGCGCATCTCCGGATGCCTCGACGGTTCACAGGAGCGTCGAGATGCATTCCCGTCCCCGCAACGTGACTTGACGCATCGGTGGATTGTGGCGCGGCGCACGGTTGTATACTTCCCCGAAGGAGAGACTGACATGCCCGTCTACGAGTTCGTCTGCCGCGAGTGTCAGAAGCCCTTCGAAATCACCAGGCCCATCTCCGAGGCGCCGACCACCGACGTGAAGTGTCCGGCGTGCGGCAGCAGCCGCGTCGATCGGACGTACAGCAACGTCTTCGCGAAGACGTCGCGGAAGAGCTGAGCGGCCTGGAGCCTCGCGAGGCAGCTGTTCTCCGATTCGCCAGTCGCCGGAGTGACGCAGCGGATGTGCGCCCCGTTCCGCGCTTCCAATCTGCGCGATTGTGACGACTGGAGATTCGTCTCGCATCGGAAGCGCGCGATCAGGAACTCGCGTCCGCGGTGGATGTTCGTGTACCGCCCGCCTGTGGATTTGGCGAACGGTGCGGCGGCCTGCTATCATCAAGCGTTTCGGCACTTTGTGGCCGGGCCCCCCAGACGTCCCCATCGTCCAGAGGCCCAGGACGTGGCCCTTTCAAGGCCAAAACACGGGTTCGAATCCCGTTGGGGACGCCACCATGCGGGGCCGCAAGAGCGCCGCGATCGGCCGCCACGTCGGCCCGAGTCCCGCCAGCAACCGCCACCATAACCCGGAGCCCGTGAAGCGGTAATACGGCCCGCGGGCGTCCTGCTCCCTGATGGCCTTGGGCAGCAGGAAACGGACAGCCCAGATGAAGCCGCCCAGCATCCCAATCGAAAGCGTGATTTCGAACGTCAATGGACTGCCGTGGCGTTTTAGACACCGCACTCGCAAGGGTGGTCTTCGCCATT
>DATIEW010000504.1:0-10698 GCA_035455585.1 Vicinamibacterales bacterium
CCCTGAACGCGCCCAGCGACGCCACGGCGCGCGCCCCCAGCTTCGCCTCCTCGACGGCGTAGACCAGCCGCGCCCAGATTGACCGCGTCGAGGAAGCCTCCCGCAGCCCCGCGGCCACGAGCGGCGGCGTGTCCGCAAGGACCGCCTCCGGGGCGATGGCCTGGAGGGAGTCCATCACCCCCTTGCCGATACCGCGCGCAGGTACGTTGATCACCCGCCTGAGGCTCACATCGTCGTGCGGGTTGATGATGAGCTTGAGGTAGGCGAGCGCGTCCTTGATCTCCTTGCGCTCGTAGAAGCGGACGCCGCCGACGATCTTGTAGGGTATGCGCTCCCGCATCAGCGAGTCTTCAATCGCCCGGGACTGCGCGTTGGTCCGATACAGGACGGCGACCGCCGATTCGACGTCCTCCATCTGTGCCTTCACGGTGCGAACGATGAAGTCCGCCTCCTCCAGCTCGTCATTGGCGCGGAAGACGACAACCTTCTGGCCGCCCAGGCGATCCGTCCACAGCCGCTTCTCCTTCCGGTTGCGGTTCTTCCGGATGACCGCTGACGCGGCGTCGAGGATCACCTGGGTGGAGCGGTAGTTCTGTTCGAGCCGCACGGTGCGGGCTTCGGGAAAATCCTCCTCGAAGTCGACGATGTTGCGCAGGTCGGCGCCGCGCCACTTGTAGATCGACTGGTCTGGGTCGCCGACGACGGCGAGGTTGCGGTGAACCTCGGCCAGCCGTCTGATCAGCAGATACTGGGGGCGGTTCGTGTCCTGGTACTCGTCCACCATGATGTATCGGAACTTCCGGGCGTAGAACTGCCGCGTAGGCTCCGATGTTTCGAAGAGTTCCACAGTCTTCAGCAGCAGATCGTCGAAGTCGAGCGCGTTGCTCTCCCGCAGCGCCGCGAGGTACCGCTCGTAGATCCGCGCGATCTGCTCGTCGCGCACCTCGAATCCACCGCGAACCGCCTCCGGGCCCTCCATGCGGTTCTTCGCGTGGCTGATGCGGGCCAGCGCCAACCGGGGCGGCACCAGCCTCTCCTCGATGCGGAGCTCGCGCAGCGCCAGCTTGACGACGGCCACCTGGTCGGCGGAGTCGTAGATCACGAAATCGCGCGACAGGCCGATCTTCGGCCCCTCCCGTCTGAGCAGCCGGGCACAGAGCGCGTGGAACGTGGACAGCCAGATGCCGTCGCAGCCATCGCCGATCAGCCCTTCGACCCGCTCGCGCATCTCGCCTGCCGCCTTGTTGGTGAAGGTGACGGCGAGCACCTGGTCGGGCTCGGCATGGCCGTCGCCGATGAGGTGCGCGATGCGGAACGTGATGACGCGCGTCTTTCCCGATCCGGCACCGGCGAGAATGAGCAGCGGTCCGTCGCGATGCAGTACCGCCTCACGTTGAGGAGGGTTCAGGTTCGAGAGGAAGTCCATTGCGCTCTGATTATAATTACGATCGCGGTTCGCGGTTCGCGGTTCGCGGTTCGTGGCTCGCGGTTCGCTACCCAATGAAGGCAGGGGCGACGAGATCGAGAAGACCGGCGAGCGGAGGCACGGCAACGATCGTGGCGCCCAGCCCCCTCCTGCGAAGACTGCGGGCGAGGCCGTGGAGGAGTTGGCAGGTTCTGACCAGCTGCTGCTCTGCGCGATCGAGATCCGCAATGGGGAACCCGATTCTCCGGATCAATTCGAACAGGGTTCCGAGCTCGCCGGCCGACCCGAGTGCGATGCGGACGTGATGGGAGTAGCGCTTGCCGACACCCGTGGCCTGACCTTCTGCAATGTTCGACGGGATGATACCGCAGCTCTACGCACCTGTGCGCTGAGCTCGAACCGCTCGGACGCGGGGAGCTGGCTTGCGATCGTGTAACAGCTCACCGCCAGCTCGATTGCCACTCTCCAGGCGTCAAGATCCCGAAAACTCTTGATCTTGAGTCCGTCCATGAGTTCTCTCTTTCTGCACGACCGCCGCGCCGGTGGATCGGCAGAATCTGCAACATCGTCAGCGCAAGTGCTTGAGAATCGCCGCCCTGCCGTTCCAGTGGCAACAAGCCTGCCCGATGGCCCAAACCGCCCTAGAGAGGCCGCTTCCGCGAACCCGCGAACCGCGAACCGCGACAAGCGTAGTACCATCACCCCCAATGCCGACCCTCTTCCAGAAAGTCTGGGACGCACACACCGTGCGCCGGCTGCCCAACGGTCAGACGCAGGTGTTGGTCGGTCTGCATCTCATTCACGAGGTGACGAGCCCGCAGGCCTTCGACATGCTCCGCGCGCGGGGCTGGAGCGTGCGCCATCCGGATCGAACGGTTGCCACCGTCGATCACATCGTGCCGACACGGGATCAGCGCCGGCCGTTCGGCGATGCGATGGCCGAGGACATGCTGGCGGCGCTCGAGCGGAACTGCCGGCGCGCCGGCATTCCTCTGTTCGACCTCGCGAGCGGATCGCAGGGCATCGTGCACGTGATCGGCCCGGAGCTCGGCCTGACGCAGCCGGGGATGACCATCGCCTGCGGCGACAGCCACACGTCGACGCACGGCGCGTTCGGCGCCGTGGCCTTTGGCATCGGCACGTCGCAGGTGCGCGACGTGCTGGCGTCCCAGTGTCTCGCGCTGGATCCGTTGAAGGTCCGGCGCGTGGAGATCCGGGGCCGCCTCGCTGCAGGCGTGTACGCCAAGGACGTCATTCTCGAGATCATCCGGCGGCTCGGCGTCAACGGAGGGAGCGGCTACGCGTACGAGTATGCGGGGGACACCGTCGAACGCATGTCGATGGACGAGCGGATGACGGTGTGCAACATGTCGATCGAAGGGGGGGCCCGCGTCGGCTACGTCAATCCCGACGCGGTGACGTTCGACTACCTGCGCGGCCGCCGCTTTGCTCCCTCCGGCGACGCGTTCGACCGCGCCGTGGAGTGGTGGCGCGCGATCCGATCGGATCCCGGCGCGCGGTACGACGACGAGGTCCGGCTCGACGCGGAATCGATCCGGCCGACCGTGACGTTCGGCATCAGCCCCGGGCAGTCCGTGTACGTCGACGAGTCGTTGCCCCGCGTGTCCGGCGTGCCGCCCGCCGAGCGTGCCGCGCTGAGCGAGGCGCTCGACTTCATGGGATTCCGCGGCGGCGAGCCGATTCAGGGCACGCGTATCGACGTCGCCTTCCTCGGATCCTGCACGAACGGGCGGCTGTCCGATCTGCGCGAGGCCGCCCGCATCGCGCGCGGACATCACGTCGCCCCTCACGTCCGGGCGCTCGTCGTTCCGGGATCACAGGCGGTGCGGATCGCCGCCGAGCGGGAAGGGCTCGACCGCGTGTTCAGCGACGCCGGCTTCGAATGGCGCGGCGCGGGCTGCTCGATGTGCCTCGCCATGAACCAGGACCGCCTGGAGGGGCGCCAGATCTGCGCCTCATCGTCGAACCGCAACTTCAAGGGGCGGCAGGGGAGTCCGACCGGGCGGACGCTGCTCATGAGCCCGGCGATGGTGGCGGCCGCCGCCGTCGCGGGCGAGATCGTGGACGTTCGGGAATTTTCTGCCAATGCCCGTTGATCGCATCGTCCGCATTTCGGGAACGGCAATCCCTATACGCGGCGACAACATCGACACCGACCGCATCGTCCCGGCGCGTTTCCTGCGATCCGTCTCCTTCGAAGGGCTCGAGGATCATCTCTTCGCCGACGACAGGGCTCAGATCGATGCGCGGACGCCCCGCGGCCACCCCGTCTCCGACCCGAGGTTCCGTTCGGCATCCATCCTGCTCGTCAACGCGAACTTCGGGTGCGGGTCCTCCCGGGAGCACGCGCCGCAGGCGATCAGCCGCCGTGGCATCAGCGCCGTCCTTGGCCAGTCCTTCTCCGAGATCTTCTTCGGGAACTCCCTGGCGCTGGGCATGCCCTGCGTGTCCGCGGAAACGTCCGCGATCGAGGAGCTGATGCGGATGGTCGAGTCCGATCCGGCCACGATGGTCTCCGTCGATCTGGACAGCATGACCGTCACTGCCGGTGCGTTCGCGGCCGGCATCACGCTGCCAGCCGCCGCGCGCCTCGCCCTGCGCGACGGCACGTGGGACGCGACCGGCCTGCTGCTCGAACGATACGACGAGGTGGAATCCGTCGCCGTCCGGCTGCCGTATGTGACGGGCTGGCGCTGAGGGAACCGAGGAGACGAAGAGAACGGAGGTTCACACGAAGGAACGGAGGACGAACGAAGGGCGTGCGCGCTGACGCAGCGTTTCACCCCGGTGGCGCCGCGCGCCGCGCGACCGGGCCGGCTCCGCCGGCCGCACCACCAGGGGTCGTCGGTGGTCAGACCCTGCCCCTCCGTTCGTTCTTCGTTCTCTTCGCTTCTTCGTGTGAACCTCCGTTCCCTTCGATCCCTCCACTCGCTCAGGACCGCACGGTTTCCAGGAAGGCCTGCACCGCGTGAGACAGCTCCCCCCGGCGGAACACGAGCCGGACCTGGCGCTTCGCGCTCAAACCGGGTATCCGGACCGCCACGAGGTTCCCGCGTGCGATCTCCGTCAGCGCGCAGCGCCGAGGAAGGACGGCGACGCCGACCCCCATCTCCACCGCGCGCTTGATGCCATCGAGGCTCGGAAGCGCGATCTGGATGTTGATCGGCGCATGGCGCCGCTCGTAGACCCTGAGCACGCGCTCGCGTGCGGGCGACGGGTCGTTGTGCGCGATCACGGTCTCCCGTCCGACCTCTTCGAGCGACACGCGGCGCCGCCTTGCGAGCGGGTGCTGCGGATGCGCCAGCATCACCAGCTCGTCGTGGCCGAGCGGGACCGTCTGGAGCCCTTTTCCTGACGGCTGGAAGGTCAGGACGCCGCAGTCGAGCGCGCGGTTGAGGATCTCGCCGGCGATCTGCCGGGACGGCACCCGCCTGACCTCGACGACGGCGCGCGGATGCCGCAGCGCGAACCGCTGCAGGAACGGCAGCAGCGAGTGGACGGCCGCCTCGTTGGCCCCGACGACGATGCGCCCCCTGCGCACCTGCTGCAACTCGCGGACCGCCTCCTCCGCGTCGGCCGCCAGCTGCAGCAGCCGGGTCGCGTAGTCCTGCAGCAGCACCCCGGCCTCGGTCAGCGCGCCGTTGCGCGACGTCCGGTCGAACAGCCGCTCTCCCACCTCGTCTTCGAGCCTGCGGACGGCCTGGCTGACGGCGGGCTGCGTCCGATGCAGCTTCCGCGCGGCGACCGAGAAGCTGCGCTCTGCCGCCACCGTGACGAACGATCTGAGGTCCTGCAGGTGCACGCGCCCGGATAATATAAAAACAGTTTATCAAAACTCAAGAACTATAAATTGGACATGGAGAGGCCTGGCGGTGTACAAGGGCCCGGAGGCACCATGTCCACACGCCTGACGGTTTTCGACACGACGCTGCGCGACGGCGAGCAGGCCCCCGGCTTCTCGCTGCGGACCGACGAGAAGCTGAAGATGGCCCGGCAGCTCGCCGCACTGGGCGTGGACGTCATCGAGGCGGGGTTTCCCATCGCGTCGGAGGCGGATGCGGAAGCCGTGAGAATGGTGGCCGCGCACGTCAAGGGGCCGGTGATTGCCGGCCTGGCGCGGTGTCATGCCGCCGACATCGACCGCGCGGGCTGGGCGCTCGCCCCCTCGGAGCGGCGCCGGATCCACGTCTTCATCGCGACCTCCGACCTCCATCTCGAGCGCAAGCTGCGGATCACCCGGGCCGCCTGCCTGGAGGCCGCGGTGGCGGCCGTCCAGCACGCGCGGCGGTACACCGACGACGTGCAGTTCTCGGCGGAGGACGCGACGCGGAGCGACATGGACTTCCTGTGCCGCGTGGTCGAGGAAGTGATCGCGGCCGGGTGCACGACGGTCAACCTGCCCGACACGGTAGGCTACTCCACGCCGGACGAGATCGAGGCATTCTTCACGGGGATCCTGGCGCGCGTCGCGACCCGCCGGGACGCGGTGTTCAGCGCGCACTGCCACGACGACCTCGGCCTCGCGGCCGCGAACTCCCTGGCTGCCGTGCGCGCCGGCGCGCGGCAGGTCGAGTGCACGATCAACGGCGTCGGCGAGCGGGCCGGCAACGCCTCGCTCGAGGAGATCGTCATGGCCACGCGGGTCCGATTCGATCGGCTGCCCTTCGAGACGGCCATCGACACCACGCAGCTCTATCCCTCGAGCCAGCTCTTCACCGCGCTCACCGGCGAAGGCGTCCAGGCCAACAAGGCCATCGTCGGGCGCAACGCCTTCGCGCACGAAGCAGGCATCCACCAGGACGGCATGCTGAAGGATCGGCGCACGTACGAGATCATGAGGCCGGAGGAGGTCGGCGTGCCTCAGGCGACGCTGGTGCTCGGAAAGCACTCGGGCCGCCATGCCGTACATCGCCGCTGCGAGCTGGTCGGCATCACGATCGACGATCGCCAGGAGCTGGATCGCGTCTATCGTGCGGTCATCGCGCACGCGGATCGCGAGAAGATCGTCACGGATGCCGACCTGACACAGATCGTGGCGCAGGTGCGCGGCATCGTTCGACCACCCGTCGTGCCGCTGCCGCCCGCTCCGGACTTTTCGACCACGCCTGCCGAGAGCGGCTACGGACACGGCGTCTGACTGGACCGGGGGGCGCCTTTGCGCGCCTCTCCCGGCGGTTCCTGACGCGTCGCAGGGGCCCGTCGGGAACCTGCCGGACCCGCGTCGGAGTCGCTACTGCGGTTTCACGAATACTGCCGGAGCCACTCCGGTGTTGAAGCGCCACTCGGAGATCACGAGCTCCGCCGCCTTCTGTCCGTTCTGGTAGGTGGTCGCGCGCATCGGGACCATCAGGCCGTTGGCAGCCGGTTTGTACTCGTCGACGCGCAGCTCCGACTCGGCCGGTCCCTGCATCGTCATGCCACGATACGTCACGCTCGCGATGCGATGCGATCCGGGATCGAAGGCGAGGACCATCTCGAGGTCGCCCTTCTTCCACGAGACCCGTTGCACGCTGCCGCCATCCCCCGACTTCGATTCGAGCGCCGCGACTTCGGCGCGTCCTTCGAGCGCTTCGCGCAGGACCCCGACCCCGCCGCTGAGGACGGCGGCGCGCTGCAGCTCGACCTGCAGCGCCGGGGGAATCTCGGCGGCCGGTTGGGCGCCCATCCGGAACCACCCCTGGTTTCCGTCGGACACCTGGACGAGTTCGCCGGTGGGCAGCGTGATTACGACCCTCACCTTGTCGGGATAGAGCACGGTCGCGGAGGTCTGGCCACGAAGCTCACCGGCAGGCGACACGAGCGTGACCTCTCCGGTGCTGGTCACGTCTTTCACGCCGGAGAGCGTCCTGGCGCCGCCAACGGCCTTGGCCGCGGCACGGATCAGCTCCATCCCGCGCACTTCTGCTCCTGGTCCTGCGGCCTTCTCCTGCGGTGCCGCCAGGTCCGGCTGCGTCAGGTCGACCCGCGCGACCGGGACAATCGTCACGGGCCCCATCGATTCGATCGACTTCGCGAAGGCCCCGGCATTGCCGACGGCGATAATCGACATCCGATCCGGTACGACGTGGCGCTCGACGGCGCCCGCGATCTCGGCAGCGGTGATGTCGCGCACGCCTTTCCGGTATGTCTGCCAGTAGTCCGCCGGAAGCTGGTGCAGCGCGCTGGTCAGCACGCGGCCTGCGACACCGTCCGCCGTTTCGGTCTGAATGGCGAAGACGCCCGACAGGTACGACGTGGCTTCCGCGAGCTCCTCCCTGGTCACCGGCTTCTTCCGGAACTCGCCGATGACGTCCATGGTCAGCTCGATCGCCTTGGCCGTCGCCTCGGTCCGGGTGAAGCTCGTAGCGGTCAGCAGACCCGCGTGGCGGAAGCTCTCGACGCCGGACCGCGCGCCATAAGTCAACCCCTCGTTCGCCCGGAGGCGCATGTTGAGACGCGAGTTGAACCCGCCGCCGAGAATCTGGTTTGCGACGGTGAGCGCAAGCCAGTCGGGGTGGTTTCTCGGCACGCCTGGCTGGACGAGTCCGAACTGGGTCTGCACCGCGTCCGGTTTGTCGACGATCACGATCCGACGCTGATGCCGCACGTCCCGCAGTGCCGGCGGTGTTGCTGCGGCGCCCTTCCAGCCGCCGAAGTGCTTCCGGGCGAGGGCGGCCGCGGCGTCGGGCGTGATGTCGCCCGCAATCGCCAGGTACGAACCGGAGGGCGAGTAATGCTCCTTGAAGAACCCCACGATATCGTCTCGGGTCAGCGCCTTGACGGTGCCCGGCGTTCCATCGGGTGGATAGGCGTACGGATGATCGCCATACGCCACCCGCTGTGCGACCACGTCCCGGAGGTACTCGGGATCGCTGTAGGCCACCTGCAACCCGGAGAGGCTCTGACGCCGCAGCCGCTCGATCTCCGCGGCGGCGAATGCCGGCCGCTGCACGATATCGGCGAGCAGATCGAAGCCGGTATCCAGCGCCGTCGTGATCACGGTCAGGGAAACCTGCGTCGTGTCCACGCCAGCCGAGGCCCCAAGGGATCCGCCCACGCGATCGATCGCTTCCGCGATCTGCTGCGCGGACCGCGTTGTCGTGCCCTGACGCAACAGTGCCGCCGCCGTTGACGCCAGGCCCGCCTTCGCGCCGGGATGGCTGCTGGATCCGGCCCCCGGCAGCATCAGCGTGGCGGAGACCATCGGCTGGCGGTGATCCTCGACGACAAACACCGTCAGGCCGTTTTCCAGCCTGGTCGTCGTATGCGAGGGAAAGGTGAAGTGGCGCTCGGGCGCCGGCGGCGGCGGCTGTTTCCGTTCAGCGGTCTGCGCCTGCGCGGCGGAGGCTGCACAGCCCACCAGCATGGCTGCCGCGGCAAGAGCCTTGACGAACGATGTCGCGCGCATGATCAAGTTAACTCCTCAGCGTCCGCTGGATGCCTGGTGAGGTTCCGCCCCGGCGGTTCCAGGCTGAATGAAGAGTCGTGTTTCGCGCGCCTCCGACAGATACTGCCCGATCACGCGCTGAACATCGGCGGCGGTGACCGCCTGGTACTTGCGGAGCTCGGTGTTGTAACGCTGCGGATCTCCTAACAGCGACGACGCCTCTCCCACACTGTCGGCCTTCTGCTGCATCGTCTGACGCTCGACGATCAGGCGCGAGACGATGGTGTTCCTGACCTTGTCGACCTCCTCGGCGCTTGGAGGCGATTCGGCGAGGCCATTCACGACCTTGCGGATGCTCGAGGCGACATCCTTGACGTCGCGTCCCTGATTCGCGACGCCGAAGAGGAAACCAATCGACGGCCCCTCGAGCAGCAGCAGCTGCGCCTGCGCAGCGACCGCGGACTGCTCCTCGTAGACGAGGCGGCGATACAGCCGCGAGCTTTCGCCAGCCGAGAGAATATCGAACGCGACCTGCAGGGCGTACGTGTCGGCATGGCCGCGAGGGGGCAGTTTGAACGCGCTCGCAACCGCCGGCAGCGGCGCCTTCTGGTCTGCCTTCCTGAGCACTCGCAGCTCCGTCTGCGGCGGCTCCTGGGCGGTAACCCGCGGTACCTTGCCGCTCTTCGGAATCCGGCCGAAGTGGGTACGCGCCTGCGCGAGCGCCGCTTTCGGCTCGATGTCCCCGACGATCACCAGCGTTGCGTTGTCCGGAACGTAGAACGTCTCGAAAAACTCCTTGACGTCGGCAGCCGTGGCTGCGTTGAGGTCGTCCATCGAGCCGATCGGCAGGTGCTTGTAGGGATAGGCCTGGAACGTCGCGTCGAGCACCCATTCGGCCAGCATCCCGTACGGCGGATTCTCGACGCGGAGCCGGCGCTCCTCCTTGACGACCTCCCGTTCCTTCTGAAAGTTCTCCGCGTTCACCACCAGCGACGCCATCCGATCGGCTTCGAGCCAGAGGATGCGCTCGAGGTGATTCGACGGGACCGTCTGCCAGTAGACCGTGCGGTCGAAATTGGTGTACGCGTTGATCGTGCCGCCGGCTTCCCGCACCAGCCGCATATGCTCCTCGGGCCCGACGTTGGCGGAGCCGCGGAACATCATGTGCTCGAAGAGGTGCGCGAAGCCGGTGCGCCCCTGACGCTCGTCCTTCGAGCCGACGTGATACCAGACCTGAACGTTGACAACGGGCCGGGACGTGTCGGGTGCCAGGACGACCGTCAGGCCGTTCTCCAGCGTGTGCGATTCAATCGCGAGCTTCGGCGGCGTCACGGCCGCCTGAGCTCCAAGGATGGCGGCCAGGGGGAGACTGACGGTGACTGCGAGCAGGAACCGAGCAAGACAGTGGCGCATCAGGCGAGCTTGGCATAGGTTTGGACGGGGTTCAAGACCAGGGCGCGGGACCGGGGCCCGCGCGGGGTCCGGCACTTGAGGTCTGATATCCTCGCGTGGCGACAACATGCAGACAACGGTCAGGCCGCAGGCCGCCCGATTGTTCGACTATGCGCGGTGGGGTGCGCGCCTGGGCTTCCTGTCGAGGGCCTACCGCGAGGCGGAACCGTTCCCGCACATCGAGCTGGACGCGTTTCTCGACGAGGACGTCGCACGGCTCGCTGTTGCCGACTTCCCGGGGCCCCGGGACACCGAGTGGATCCAGTACAAGCACTACAACGAGCACAAGCTGGGCCAGTCGAGGCGGGAGGAGTTCCCGCCGTTCATCGGCGCGCTGGTCGACGAACTGAACTCGCCCGAGTTCGTCCAGTTCCTCTCGGCCCTGACCGGAATCCCCGGCCTGAAGTCCGACCCGATGCTCGAAGGCGGCGGA
>DATIEW010000505.1:0-6742 GCA_035455585.1 Vicinamibacterales bacterium
CGGTGCTCCGCGGCCTCATGGCCGTCAGCGCGCCGGCCTCCGTGCGCGGCCACGCGAACTACATGCTGCGCCTCAACGAGTCGCTGCGGCGATCGGTGTCCGCGCGCTGGGCGCGTGCGCGCTCCGCATGGTCTCCGCACGACGGCCTCGTCCGGGTGACGGGCGCGACCGGGGCACCGCTCGGCGCGCAGCGGCTCGCAGCGCGCCCGTACTCGCTCACCGCGCTTCAACGCTTCGCCGCGTGCCCGTATCAGTTCCTCCTTTCTGCGGTATACCGCCTCGAGCCGAGCGAGGAGCCCGAACCGCTGCAGCGGCTGGATCCGCTGATGCGCGGCGCGATATTCCACGAGGTCCAGGCCAGGTTCTTCCGGGCGCTTCAGGCGCAGAAGCTGCTGCCGGTCACCGAGGCCAGCGTCGCGAGCGCGCTCACGGTGCTCGACGGCATCATCGAACGCGTGGCCGCGCGGTACTACGACGAGCTGGCGCCCGCCATCGACCGCGTGTGGCGCGACGAGATCGCCGACATCGCCAAGGACCTGCGGGTCTGGGTGCGCCGCCTGCCCGAATTCGCGGACTGGCTGCCGCTGCACTTCGAGTACGGCTTCGGCCTCGAAAAGGACGTGGAGCACGATCCGCATAGCGTCGAGGAACCGGTGCTCGTGGACGGCCGCTTCAAGCTCCGCGGGTCGGTCGACCTCATCGAGCAGAGACGGGACGGGGCCTTGCTCCGCGTCACCGACCACAAGACGGGAAAGAACCGGACGACCGACCGCACCGTGATCGGAGGCGGCGCGATCCTCCAGCCGGTGCTCTACAGCCTGGCCGTCGAGCAGGCGCTCGGCGCGCCGGTCGGGTACGGCCGGCTGTTCTACTGCACGTCGGCTGGCGGATTCTCCGACCACCACGTCGCCATCAACGAGACGAACCGTCGAATCGGCCTCGAGGCGCTGGAGATCGTCGACCGGGCAGTCGAGCTCGGATTCCTGCCGGCCGCGCCCGCCGAGGGCGCCTGCGTCTGGTGCGACTTCCGGCCGGTCTGCGGTCCCCACGAGGAACTGCGGGTGCGCAGAAAGCCGCCCGATCGCCTCGCCGATCTCGAAGCGCTGAGGACCCGTCCATGAAGGGCGTGCTCTGCGATCAGGACGCACGCGATGCGATCGCGAACGACCTCGACTCGACGCTCGTCGTGGAGGCCGCCGCAGGCACGGGCAAGACGACCGAGCTCGTGCGCCGAATCCTCGGCATTCTCCGCACCGGCCGCGCGCGCATCGAGAACATCGTCGCGGTCACGTTCACCGAGAAGGCGGCCGGCGAGCTGAAGCTCAGGCTCCGCGAAGCGCTGGAGCAGCAGCGCGCCGCGTGCGCGACCGCGGAGCGGGAGCGGCTGGATGAGGCGCTGATGAACCTCGAGGAGGCGCACGTCAACACCATCCACGGCTTCTGTGCCGACCTGCTGCACGAGCGTCCCGTCGAGGCGCGGGTGGATCCGCTCTTCACCGTGCTGACCGAGGCGCAGGCCGAACGGCTTTTCACGGAGACGTTCACCACCTGGATGCAGCAGCAGCTCGCCGATCCGCCGGAGGGCCTGAGGCGCGCGCTGCGCCGCTCCGGCGGCGCGTTCTTCAACCGCGGCGCGGGGCCGCGTCAGGAGGGACCGGTCGATCGGCTGCGACAGGCGGCATGGGAGCTGGCCGGGTGGCGAGACTTCCCCGGCGCCTGGACGCCGGGAGCCTTCGACCGCGAGACGCGGATCGACGCGCTGCTGACGGCGCTCCACGATTTCGCCGACCTGACCGCTTCGCCCTCCTACGGGCGCGACAACCTCTTCGTCGACACCGATCCGGCGCGGCATCTCAGCCAGGAGATCCGGCTGCAGCAGTCGATTGGCGCCGCCGACCACGACGGCTGGGAAGCGCGGCTGATCGACCTCTCCCGCAATCGTACGCTCGCCCGCGCCCGGCACGGCCGTGGACCGGGATATCGAAAGGGCGTCGCGCGTGCATCCGTCGTGACGGCGCTCGATCGGCTGCGGACCGATCTCGATCAGTTCAGGATGGACGCAGATGGCCAGCTGGCCTCGCTGCTGCACGTCGAGCTGGCGGATGCCCTGGCTCGATACGAGGATGTGAAGCGGCGCAGCGGCGCACTCGACTTCCTGGACCTCCTGCTGGAGGCGCGCAATCTCGTGGCGGGAGGCGCTGAGGTACGGCGCGGGTTCCAGCAGCGGTTCACGCACATCTTCGTCGACGAGTTCCAGGACACGGACCCCCTTCAGGCCGAGATCCTCCTTCTGCTGACGGCCACCGACCCTGAGGTTTCCGACTGGACCACAGTCGTGCCGGCTCCCGGACGGCTGTTCATCGTCGGCGATCCGAAGCAGTCGATCTACCGGTTCCGGCGCGCCGACGTCGGCGTGTACCGCGCCGTCTGCCAGCGGCTGGAGGCGGCCGGAGCAAGGGCGGTCCGCCTGACGACGAGCTTCCGCAGCGTGCCCGGGATTCAGTCGTGCGTCAATGCCGCGTTTGCGCCCCTCATGACGGGAGATGACGCGACGCTGCAGGCCGACTACGTCAGGCTGTCGCCGTTTCGCGATCCGATCAGGGGCCAGCCGACCGTTGTCGCGCTCCCGGTGCCCGAGCCGTACGGCCAGAGAAACGTCTCGATGATCGCCATCGAAAAATCGCTTCCCGACGCCGTCGGCGCGTTCGTCGACTGGCTCGTGAATGCAAGCAGCTGGAAGGTCACCGAACGGCGCGGGACCGAGCCCGAACGGGTGAAGGCGCGTCACATCTGCATTCTCTTCCGGCGGTTCCTCAGCTTCGGGCAGGACATGACGCAGCCGTACGTCCGCGCCCTCGAGGCACGCGGGATCGCGCACGTCCTGGTCGGAGGAAAAGCCTTTCACGACCGCGAGGAGGTCGAGACCCTCAGGGCCGCTCTCGCCGCGATCGAGTGGCCTGACGATGAGCTGTCGGTGTTCGCGACGCTGCGGGGAGCGCTCTTCGCCATCGGCGACGAGGAGCTGCTCGAGTGGCGGCACAGGTTCAGGCATCCGTTCCACCCCTTCCGCGTTCCGCCGGACCTGAGCGACGCGACGCATCTCAGCCCGATCGCCGAAGCGCTCCAGCTTCTGCGGCGGCTGCACCGCCGCCGGAACTACGTGCCGATTGCCGACACGATCCAGGAGCTGCTCTCGGCCACGCGGGCGCACGTCGGGTTCGTGCTGCGGAACGCCGGCGAGCAGGCGCTGGCCAACGTGCTGCACATCGCGGAGCTCGCCAGGCAGTACGAGCTGGAGGGCGGCATCTCGTTCCGGGGATTCGTGGACGAGCTGCGTGCCGCGTCCGAGGAGTCCCAGGCGGGCGAGGCGCCGATCCTCGAGGAGGGCGGCGACGGCGTCCGGCTGATGACCGTGCACAAGGCGAAGGGTCTGGAGTTTCCGGTCGTCATCCTCGCGGATCCGACGTGCAGGCTGACGCGCGCGGAGGCCGCCCGCTGGATCGACGCGGATCGGCGGGTCTGCGCACTCAAACTGGCTGGGCTCTCTCCCGTCGATCTGCTCTTTCACGGGCCCGAGGAAATGGCGCGCGACCAGGCCGAGGCGATCCGGCTCGCCTACGTCGCCGCCACGCGCGCCCGCGACATGCTCGTAGTGCCGGTGCTCGGCGACGGTCCGTACGAAGGCGGCTGGCTCGATCCTCTCATGCCCGCCGTCTACCCGCAGGAGTCGGACCGCCGGCAGCCGATCCGCGCGCCCGGCTGCCCGAACTTCCCGTCGAAGGACTCGGTGCTGACCCGCCCCGACGGTGACCCCGCCCGGTCCTTCACCGTCGCGCCAGGCATGTACCGGTTCGGGTCCGCGGACCGCGAACCGCGAACCGCGGACAGCGAAGGGTATTCAGTCGTCTGGTGGGACCCGCACAGCCTGTCGCTCGGCGCCGACGCGGGGTTCGGCCTGCGCCGTGACGATCTGATCGTCAAGGACGGCGACATGTTCGCGGTCGAGGAGAAGCGCGCCGCGTACGAGCGCTGGCACGACGAACGGCGCACGACGCTCGTCAACGGCTCCCATCCCTCGCTGGCTGTTGAAACCGCGACGGGATGGGCGCGCAGGCGGCTCGACGCCGGCCCTCTCACCAACGCCATCGACGGGGCCTTAATCGAGGTCGTCACCGTCAGCGCTCCGGGGCAGCGTCCGTACGGTCCACGGTTCGGGACGCTCGTTCACGCACTGCTCGCAACGGTTCCGCTCGACGCGGACGAATCGGTGGTGCGCCACATTGGCGAGACCGAGTGGCGCATTCTCGGCGCGACCGCCGAGGAACGCGACGCCGCGATCCGGGCCGCGCTCGATGTCCTCGCACACCCGCTGATCGCCCGGGCGCGCTCACCTTCCGTCCGCTGCCAGCGGGAGCTGCCGGTGACGTGGCTCGCCCCTGACGGCACCCTCGTCGAGGGCACGATCGATCTGGCGATCGAGGACCCCACGGGCACGACGGTGCTCGACTTCAAGACGGATCGCGAGCTGGCAGACGACCTGGACCGCTATCGCAGACAGGTCACGGTGTATTGCCGCGCGCTCCAGGCGGTCCGCGGTGGCCAGGTCAGCGGCGTGCTGTTGCGGGTCTGATGCGGAGGGGTCCCCTCCGTTTCTCGTTCCCTTCGTTCTCCGGCCCTTCGTCTTCTCCGGCCTTTGGTCCCCTCCTGGCCCTTCGCCCCCTCCGGTCCTTCGTCCCCGTTCCCTTCGTCCCCTCCATCTCCTCATTACTCGTAGTGCAGCGCCGCGACGGGATCGAGGTTTGCCGCGCGCACGGCCGGATAGAGGCCGAAGATCAGGCCGATAGTGACGGAGACGAAGAACGCCAGCGCGATCGATGTCGTGGTGACGATGGTGGACCAGCCGGCGAAGTAGCCGATGAGCTGCGAGAGGCCCACGCCGAGCAGCACGCCCATGACGCCGCCGGCCAGCGAGATGATCGTCGTCTCGATCAGGAACTGCCGGATCACATCGCGCTTCCTCGCCCCGATCGCGCGCCGAACGCCGATCTCGCGCGTCCGCTCCATCACGCTCGCGAGCATGATGTTCATGATCCCGATGCCGCCGACCAGGAGCGAGATCGACGCGATCGCCACCATGACCATCTCGAAGATCCGCTGCGTGCGGCGCTGCTGCGCGAGCAGCTCCGCCGGCGAGACGACGCTGAAATCACCCGCTCCCCGGTGCGACACGTTCAGCAGCCCGCGTATCAGCGACGCCGCGGCGGGCACGTCCGAGCCCGGGCGCAGCTGGACGTAAATGCCGTCGATCTCGTCGCGATAGCGGCTCATCGCGTCCTCCAGCCGGAAGATGGCGGCGTACAGGGGCACGTAGACCAGGTTGTTGCGGTCCTGCGCCGGCAGACCCGCGACGTCGGCCTGAACCGTCAGCTGTGGGCCGGCCACGCCGATGACCTGGAACCACTGATCGTTGACCTTCGCGTGCCGGCCGATCGGATCGTCGGCGCCGAAAAGCGACGCCGCCGCGCCTTCGCCGAGCACGGCCACGGGCGCGGCCGCCGCGGTCTCGTCCTCGTCGAAGAAGCGGCCGCTCACGATCTGGAGGTTGGCGATCCGCATGTAGGACGGGCTCACGCCGTACACCGTGGGCGGATCGCCCTGCGGGCGCGGGAGCAGCTTCGACGGCACGAACCGCTTCCGCGCCGTCGACGCCGCGATGCCGTCGAGGTTCGCCTGAATGACGCGGTAGTCCTTGAAGCCCAGGCCGGCCGACAGCTGTCTGACCTTCTGCAGGGCCTGGTAGTCCGTCGATTCGCGGGCCTCGACAATGAGGTTGTTGACGCCGAGCTGTTCGATGAACGCCATGACCTCCTGCTGCGCACCGGCGCCAATCGACAGCATCGCCACGACCGCCGCCACGCCGAAGATCATCCCCAGCATCGTCAGCAGCGACCGCAGCTTGTGGGCCCGGAGGTTCTCCAGGCCCATGCGGAGATCCGGCAGGAAGTCCGCGCCGGTCCCGGCGGATTCGAGAGCGCCGTCCGCGGTGGACTCGAGGGTGGAGTTCATCCGCGTCCGCCCGCCGCCGGAATCGGCGGCGCCGCCGGCGCCTGCGACGGCGCGGCGGCAGTCGGATCCACCAGCGCGATCTCCGTTCCCTCGGAAAGCCCGCTCACGACGACGCGACTCTCCGTGACGTGCTCGATCTTGACCTCGCGCTGCTCGAAGCGGTCACCGGTCCTGACGAACACGTGCGTCTTGCCGTTCTTCTCGAAGACGGCCTGGCGGGGCACGCTGAGCGTGTCGGCAATCTCCTTGCCCTCGATCACCACGCGCGCCGAGGAACCCGCCTTCACGCGAGGGTCGGGCTTCTCGAACTGGAACGTCACGTCGAAGAGGCGCGTCACGCTCGCGCTCTCGAAGAACGACGCCCGATTGGCATTGCCGGCAAGCGAGCCGACGCGCACCGGAAAGGTCTCCCCTGGCAAGGTGTCGACATGAAGTGACGCGGGCTGCCCCTCCGTCAGGTTCGCCCGGTCGCTCTCTTCGACCTTCGCGCGGACGTCCATCTGGCCGGACTCGATGACGTCGACGACCGGGCGGCCCGGCCACACCGAATCGCCCTCGCGATATTCCGGGATCACCATGCCCGGTCCGAACATCATCAGCCCGTCGCGGTTCTCCTTCACGGACACGACGCCGTCCATCGGCGCCTTGAGGACCAGGCTGTCGATGACCTGCTGGG
>DATIEW010000506.1:0-8092 GCA_035455585.1 Vicinamibacterales bacterium
TGTCGTCGACGGCGGAGCGTGAAGCGCCCAGGTAGCGGGTCCAGAAGCGGTGGGTTACGACGACGACCCGCGCATCGCCCGCGGCCACCTCCCCGGCGCGAAACATCCGGCCGAGCGCCGGCCGCGTGCCGAACACGTCGAAGAAGTCCGGCGTAATCATCCGGCCCAGCACCTGGAACGGCGGCTGTCCTGGCAGGACCACGGGAACGTTGATGGGGAACTCGCCACCGATCGCCTCGAACCGTCCGGTCCGCGCCAGTTCCTGGTACTCGACGACCCGAAACGAAAAATCCTCGACGTCGCCATCGTCGGTGCGGGTCCACGCGCGGATGATGCGGTCGGGCTCCCTGTACGGCAGCGGACGCAGGACGACCTGGTCGATCACCGAGAAGAGCGTCGTGGTGGTGCCGATGCCGAGAGCGAGCGTCGCAACGGCCATGACGGTGAAGGCGGGCGTCCGGCGCAATGCACGCACGATCAGCCGTACCTCACGGAACGCGTCGGCCAGCCTGCTTCCGGCGGCACTCCCCCGCCGAGCCGCGCCGAGCGCGAGGCGCCGCCCGCGAAGAATCCGCGCGGACCGCAGGGCCTGCCCCCAGTACCACAGGCGTGCCCGTCGCCGACCGCGTTCGTGCTCCTGGAACTCGACGAGCTCCTCGTCCAGCGCGTCGAGCAGGCGGGCAGCCTCCTCGGGAGGCAGCAGGCGCTCGACCAGCCACCGAGCCGCCCGGGGTCCACGGATGCCGGGCTGCCGCGTCACGTGATCGTCCGCCTTCCCGCGGACGCCGGCAGCGAGATGCCGCGCCACATCTCCTGGCGGATGCGCCGCGTCTGCGTGAGTGCGGTCAGCCCGTCCGGCAGGATGTCGTAGTACGTGCGCGGACGCCCCGGACCTGTCGGCGCGGGCCGGCCCTCGCGAGGTCGTGCCATCTGCTTGGCCACGAGCCGGTCCAGCGTCACGTAGACGGCGCCCATCGCCACGTCCGATCCGAGGCGCTCGGCCAGCTCGCGCCGGATGGAGACGGGCGACGCCTCGCGCCCCTGATGGAGGAGCGCCAGCAGCACCAGCTCTTCGAACGCCCCGAGCACGCCGGTCTTGCCGAGCCGCCGCGTTGAGCGCGCCATAAGATTCTCTATATTGTAGTGAAATTATCGCCCGGCGTCACGCCAGCCCGCCGGTCAACACCCAATCTCCAACTCCCAACTCCCAAGGCACCCACCGCCACGATCTGGGAACCTTGGAAGTTGGGAATTGGACGTTGGGAGTTTGACGCCTGCCCTTCAGACACGGCAAGGCCCTGACCAGCCGTTCGGTGCTACTCTACGGCCATGAAAAGCCTCCCCCTTCTACCGGGACTCGCCCTGCTGATCTCGGTTGCCTGCCATCCCGGCCCTATCGTAGGCGCGAACCCCACCGCGTCGGCCAGCGGCACGATCGCCGGAATCGTGTCGACCGATGCGAACACTGCGATCGCTGGCCGGACGGTCACCGCCATCAACACCGCAACAGGCGCGCGCTACGAGGCGACCACTGGCGTGAACGGCGGCTACACCATAAGAGTCCCGGAGGGCACATACCGGCTCGAAGTGCAGCTGCTGCCTGGTGAGGCTGTCGCGAAACAACCCGAAGAAACCCGCATCAACAGGTCGGACCTGGATCCCCGCCGCGATTTCGTCGTCGTGGTGCGGCTGGCATGAGAAAGGAAGAAGGAAAAAAGAAGAAGGAAGAATGGGCTCGGGGCTGCCTACCGAGACAGGCTCGAACGGTTCACGAGCGCCTCTGTCAGCACACCTCCATCCGCTCCCGAAAACTCCAGCCCGAGCAGCGCTGCGATCGTTGGCGCGACGTCGATGTTCCGCACGTGACCCAACCGGCGGCCGGGCGCGATGCCGGCCCCCGACAGGATCAGCAGCGGGTACATGGTCGGATGATCCGGCAGGTAGCCGTGTCCGTGATACGGCCGCGCCTTCGGCCGCCGGGCCAGCGCCGAGTCGTCTGGATCGACGACGAGGTGCAGGCCGATATCGGCAACGATGATGTACTGACCCGGCGCGTACGGGTTGTCCGCGTCGTCCGGATAGCCGAGCGCGGCGAAGTCGTCCGGCCTTATCACGCGCGCGACGCCCGGCACTGCTGCCACCCGCGCGAGTACACGATCGAGCGCCGCACCGTGCCGCGCGGGGTCGAACGACTGCAGGAGCCTTGCGAAGACGAACCACTTGTCGGCGCGCCATTCCACGTGACCGTCGAGTGCGGGATCGGCCAGCGCGGGCCGCAGGTTCATCTCATCGCGCACGGTCACGAACCCGTGGTCGGCCGCTATGATGAACGCCGTGTCCGCCGCGAGGCCGGCGTCCGCCACCGCCTGCCGCAGCAGGCCCACGCAGTAGTCCGCCGTCGTCAGGGCCGCGGCCGACAGATAGTGCGCCGGGCCGAAGTCGTGCTGCACCTTGTCGGTCACGAGCAGGTGGATGGCGGTCAGCGCCGGCCGCCGTCGCGAGAAGACGTGGGCCGCCGCCTTTGTAAGCGCCACATCGGCCGCGCCGTGCGCGTGCGGGTCGTCGTAGAACGCGTAGTAGCCGTCGATCGGCACGCCGGCCGCGCGAAGCTCCTCGAGCAGGCCCGGGGTCACGGCCGACGGATCGGGCCTCCCGTCAGGCCGGAAGACCTCCGCCACGTTGTCGTCAATCGCAGGATCGTCCCTCGTCTCGGGCCAGAAGAACGCCGCCGTCCGACGCCCGGACACATGGACGACATCGAAGATCGTTGGCACCCGGATCGATTCGCGGCGCGGCAGGTTCGTCATGTGAAAACGCCTGCCGGTACGGCGATCCTCCACCGTGTTGTCCACGACACCATGCCGCCTTGGCGTGACGCCGGTGATGAGCGTCGTGTGTGACGGATGCGTCATGCTGGGGAAGACGGTCTCGCTGCTTTCGGCTGCCGCGCCGGCTGCCGCCAGCGCCCGCAGGTTGGGCAGCTCGATTGCCGCGTTGTCGAGATGAAACGCAGCTACACCGTCGATCGACACGAGGATCACGTGCCGGGCTGGCGCCGTCTGGCCCGCACGCGGCGCCGCGCCAGACGACGCCGCGATCGCCGCGAGCGCCGCCAGGCCGGCCGCGGGGCCGCAGAACGTCTTCACCGGAATCGCCAGTCGAGTCCGGCGTAGAGGTTCCACGAGTAGATCTCGTCCTGGACGCGCAGGCTCGAGTTCCCCGCGTACCGCCGCCGCCGCTCGTCGTTCAGGTTGCCGAACTCGACGAGCCCGCGCACGCCGCGGCGTATCGGCACGCTCAGCTTGAAGTCCACCACGCGGTAGGTGTCGCCGTAGTTGTCGCCCGCCGGACTCGTGCCCACCGAGCCGAGCGACGGGCTGTTGAACGACAGCGACAGCTGCGCCGCGACGCCGAACTTCTCGTACAGCACGGCCGCCGTCCCGATGTGGTCCGACTGCTTGAAGAAAGGAAGCTCATCGTCCCTGCCGAACACCCGCACGGACGAATCGGTGACCGTGTAGTTGAGGTTGACCCCGAGGCCGTCGAACGGCGCGGGCAGGAACGTGAAGTAGGTCTGACCGTTGAACTCGACGCCGGCAATCCGCCCGTCCTTCCCATTCTCGGGCTGCGAGATCGCGAAGCGCTCGTAGAGGCGGTCGTCGTAGACGTAGTTCGTTTCCGTGAAGCTCCGGCCGTAGATGGGGTTGTCGATGCGCTTGTAGAACGGCGCCACGGACAGGAGACCCGACTTCAGGTAGTACTCGATCGACAGGTCGAAGTTCATCGATTCGTACGGCTTGAGGTCCGGGTTGCCGGTCGAGAGGCTGCCGACGAACACGCCGGGCTCGTCCTCGATCTCGTCGAGCGCGCGGATCGGCGCGAGGCTGGCGTAGGCCGGCCGGCCGAGCGTGTTCGTCCAGGCCGCGCGGATCGTGAGGTTCGGTCTCGGAAAGACGTTCACGTGGACGCCCGGGAGCACGTCGGTGTAGCGCGTGGACTCGCTCGTCGGAATCGCCTGCCCGGTGAAGGCTCCGTCCTCGGAAACGAGCTGGAAGGCACGATACGTCGCGCGGGTGTGTTCGACGCGTACGCCGGCCAGGAGGTTCCAGCGCTCGAAGTCGACGGCCGCCAGGACGTAGCCGGCCGGCACTGTCTCGTCGGCCGTGAAGTCCTGCGTGAGCGAGTTCTGCAGGCTGCCGATCTCGTCGAAGACGAAGCGATCCGGGTTGGTCTCGAAGAACTGCTGCACCGCCGGGAGATTCAGCGTGGGACCGAACCTGTACCGGCCTTCGAAATACTCGTCGGGCTCCGGACCCGTCAGACCGAAGTCGGCCAGCGTGAACCCCGAGCCGGTGTAGTTGAGGTTCTCGCGATCCTGCGTCTTGTCGCGGCTGACGACCTTGGCGCCGGCCTTGACGAAGCCCGTCCGCTCGCCGAAATTGACGTCGCGCCGCACGTTGAGCTCGGCCATCAGGACGTCCTCGCGTTCGAGGTCCGTCCGGAACCGTACGCGCCGGAACGGATAGGACGCAGCGTCGTAGAAGTTGGGGGTGGGCGTCACGATCGGATGAACGGGATCGGAGACGTCGTAGGTGTTCGGAAAGGCGTTGCCACCCGAACGGAACTCCCAGTCTACGCGGTTGGGCGTGTCGCGCTGCCCCCGGCTGAAGCCGAGCTTCCAGTCCACGAGCGACGACCACACGCGATGATCGCCCAAAACCATTCCGGCATTGATCGTGTGCTCCTGCTCGTAGTCCCTGAACTCCTTTGAGGCGCGGCCGCCGCTGAAGCGGCCGGAGGTGGGCGTCTGGTTGCTGAGCGTGCCGCGCGTGAGGTCGAACTCGGTCTGCTGGCGGCCTTCGATGTCGCGGAAGAGGTTGTGGTTGAACCGGAAGGCGATCTCATGGCCCACCCGCGGACGGTGCGCGAGCGCGACGTTCACGCCCTGCCGGCGCCGCTCGATGTCGTAGTCCAGGAAGGCCTGATTCTGCGGGACGTCAAAACCGTTGAACTGCGCCCACGCGCCGTCGGCTGCGCGGAAGAGATCGGAATCGAACCGCCGCTGCGAGAAACTGCCGCCGACAACGAGGCCCCAGCGCTGCTGCTCGTCGAGCACGCGGCCGAACGACACGTTGGCGCTGAAGGGCGCGCGGCCGCTCATCTCGTTGTAGCCGGTGCGAATCGTGCCGGAGAAGAAGCCTTCCGGGCGATCGAACGCGCCTGTCGTCGCGATGTTGATTGCGCCGCCTATCGCGTTGGCATCCATGTCCGGCCGGATGGTCTTGACAACTTCGAGCCGCGAGATGAGATCGGCGGGCACGGAGTCCATCGAGACGCCCCGGGTGCCGAACTCGGCAGGCGTGCCGATGATCTGGCCGTTGATCGTGACGGTGTTCAGCGATGCGTCGACGCCGCGCACGACCACGAAGCGGCCCTCACCCTGGTCGATCTCCAGCGAGACGCCAGGGATGCGTCGCAGGGCCTCGGCCGCGTTCGCGTCGGGGAACCGCCCCACCGCATCGGCAGATACGACGTCGACGACGTTGCGCGCCGCACGCTTCTCCTCGCGCGCCAACGCGGCACCCGCCCGTACAGTCAGCTCCTCGGAGATGTTGGCGATCTCGAGCGTGAAGTCGAGCTGGCGCTCCTCGGCGGCGGCCAGCGTGAGGTTCGCTGCAACGCCGTCGCGAAACCCCGGGATCGTGGCAGTCACCCGGTAGGGCCCGCCCGCTCGGAGGTCGCGCACTGTGTACGTGCCGTCGCTCCGCGTCACCGTCACCTGTCGGGCCCCCGTTGCCTCGTGCACCACGGTGATGGTGACTCCGGGAATGGCACGGCGTTGCTGATCCACGACCGTGCCCGTCAGAACGCTGGTGGCAGACTGTGCGCGCGCGACGGGCGCGGACGCCACCACCAGGGACAGTACCAGCAGGAGGCGCTCCGTCCACCGGAACCCCGACTTATCCATCTCCGCAGCTCCTTTCCCAAGGAGGGGAGGCCGTGCCTCGCCGTTGCGTGAATTACGCGGGACGGGGCCGACCGCCCCGGACGGGTTCGGGCATCATACTACGCGGGTGAGTTGACGGAGGCGTGTCCGCAGTGTGTGGAAGCTGTAACGGGTCAGGATGGAGCCGGTTTCTTCCGCGCGGCAACGACGGCGAAGCCTCCCGCCCGCCAGAACACCTCCGGCGCCAGACGGGCCGAGCGCAGCATCGCGAGCTCCTCGTTCAGCGTGAAGTAGACGTCCTCGCGCGACCACGCGCGAAAGAACGCCGCGGCCTCGGCGGCCGAATAGAACTGCCGCAGGTGCGCGCGCCAGGCGTCCGCGAAACGGCGCCGCAGGCGAGGGTCGCCGGCGACCGCGGCATCGGCGTTCACCAGCAGGCCGTCGGGCCGGAGCGCCGACGCGACCCTGCGATACAGCCTGATCTTCGCTGCGCGCGTGCGCAGGTGATGCAGCGCGAACGAGGCGATCGCGGCATCGCACGAAGGCAGCTGGGCCCTGGTGAAGTCTTCAGCGACGAGCGTCACCCGATTCCGGTACGGCGCCAGGCGACGCGCCGCCTGCTGCAGGATGCCGGGGTCTGCGTCGAGGCCCGTGAGCCGCGCACGGGGCAGCCTTGCCAGGCACCGCGCTGCGAGCGCGCCGCTGCCGACGCCCAGCTCGAGCACGTGCGCGCGCCCGGGCGGCAGCGCGTCGAGCGCGCGGACAGCCGCATCCAGCATCTCCTCGTACCACGGAATGAAGGTGCGAATGCGCGCGTCGTACTCGGCCAGATCGATGTGGAGATGGGCTGCGACACTCATGGCGGTGTCAGTACTGTCCCGCGATTGTCCGGGTCCTGATATCGGCTCGCGGTGCACCGTTCACGCGCACCGCTTCCTCAGGTGATTATCAACGACCTTGGAAGCTGGGAACTGGGAATTGGGTATTGGGAGTTGGAAGTTGGGAGTTGGAAGTTGGGAGTTGGAAGTTGGGAGTTGGGAGCTGGAAGTTCACGCCTAAAAACGCCACCCGGCGCCGACCGTCAGCCGCGTCGATCCCAGCGCATCCGGACTGCTCAGGTCCAGCGTGAGATCGCCAATCACCGAGATTCGGTCCGTTACGCGCGCGTCGACTCCAGCGGCGAAACCGAGCCCGGCGCCACGAGTGTGGTAGGTGAAGATCTCCGCGGGTCCTGGCAACGGCACGCCTTCGGGCGAGAAGACGAACGTGGGGAACTCGGAAACCCGTCTGGAATCGAGGAAGCCGACGCCAATCCCCGCGTAGGGTCGGACGGCGTGGCCGGCGAGGAAGAAAAACAGCGCCTTAGCCGTCACGAGCTGCTCCGTTCCGCTGAACCCGCCGCTCGTCGTGGCGCCCAGCGGCCCGACCGGTTCGAAATCGCGCCGGTGATCGTGCCGATCGTAGGCCACCTGGATGCCGAAGCGGCGTGTAAGCGGCACGATGACGCCGAAACCCACGCTCGTCCCGTCCCCTAGCGATCCCTCATCGTCGGTGAACCGCGCCCAGCCGACGCGTCCGAAAATGACGGGCGCGTGCCGCGTCCCACCGGCCTGCGCGCGCGGGCTGACCACGGGCTGCGGGGCAGCGCTGGCCGCCAGCAGTCCTGTCAGAAGCAGTTCCAGGGTCACCAGAACACCTCTGACGGAGAATGCGCAGGCGGGTGAAAAACGGGCTCGGAGTGTGAAGCGTGTCGGGGTCCGGGTCCGGGGTCCGGGATCCGGGGTCCGGAAGCCGCGGGGTTGCCTTCTTCCTACTTCCTTGTCTTCAGCCTGTCCCGAGCGCTTTCAGCAAAGGATCGCTCAGGAGCAGGGAGGGAAACGCGCGCACGAATTTCTTGAGGTGGCCGAACCGCAGGCCGCGGAAACGGAACGCTTCCATTTCATCGAGTGCCTGCTCTGGCGTCCAGTTCTCCATGCCGATGCGGTAGCAGGCCACCATCACGCCCGTGCGCTCGGCGCCGCGCTGGCAGTGAACGAACACTCGCTTGTCCGGGTTCGCGTGGAGCAGCTCCATGAACTGCGCCACCTGTCGGGTGTCGGGATCCTGGCTGCCGCGCCATGGAATGCTCACGTACTGCATCTGCTC
>DATIEW010000507.1:0-4054 GCA_035455585.1 Vicinamibacterales bacterium
ATGGAAGCGCAGGGCGGGCCCCAGGCTCAGCCTGGAATGGCCACGGAGCCTGCGGCGACGGAGACGGACGAGGAGCCATCCACGGGGACGCTGCCGCCGATGTCTGAGGGCGACCGCCTCGAGGTGAAGGCCGTGCGTCCCGAGCAGAAGTTCACGCAGCCGCCGCAGCGCTACAGCGAGGCCACGCTGGTCAAGGAGCTCGAGGAGAACGGCATCGGGCGGCCCAGCACGTACGCGTCGATTCTCGGGACGCTCCAGGATCGGAACTACGTCAAGAAGGCCGAGGGGCGCTTCCGGCCGACCCCGCTCGGGATGCTCGTGATCGAGATGCTGATCCAGAGCTTCGACGACATTCTCGACGTCGAGTACACGCGCAACCTCGAGGAGGACCTCGACAAGATCGAGGCGGGCGAGGAGGACTACCAGACCACGCTCGAGAGCTTCTACAAGAAATTCGCGAAGGACCTCAAGCGCGCCGCGCGCGAGATGCCCAACATGAAGGAAGGGCAGCCGACCGACGAGGTCTGCGACAAGTGCGGCTCGCCGATGGTGATCAAGGCGGGGAAGTTCGGTCTGTTTCTCGCCTGCAGCGCCTATCCCGAGTGCGAGAACACGCGCGAGCTGGAGAAGCCCGAGCCGGGCGCCGAGGAGATCGACGAGACCTGCGAGAACTGCGGCCGGCCGATGGTGGTCAAGCGGGGCCGCTTCGGTCAGTTCCTGGCGTGCACGGGGTACCCCGAATGCCGCACGACGAGGAAGCTCATCGCCACCAAGCAGGGGCTGACCGCGGCCAGGCCCGACCAGATCCTCGACGAGAAGTGCCCGAAGTGCGACTCGAACCTCGTGCTGAAGCACGGCCGGTTCGGCGAGTTCACGGCCTGCAGCAACTACCCCGCCTGCCGGTACGTGAAGCAGAAGCCGACCGGCGTGACGTGTCCGAAGGACGGCGGAGAGGTCGTGGAGAAGAAGTCGCGCCGGGGCAAGGTCTTCTACGGCTGCGCCAACTATCCGGACTGCGACTTCACGCTCTGGAAGAAGCCGGTGGCGGAGAAATGCCCGTCGTGCGGCGCGCCGTTCCTCGTCGAGCGCCTGACCAAGCGCCACGGCCGCCAGTTCGTCTGCAACAACGAGGAGTGCGAGTACGCGCGCGAAGCCGAAGAGCTCATGACGGCGTGAGCCGCGTCAACTCCCAAACTTCCAACTCCCAATTCCCAAGCCTGCCAGAACTTTGGGAGTTGGCGTTGGGTGTTGACACGGCGCGTTCTCTCTGGAGACAGTAGCTCCCCATGGTGGTCATCATCGGCGGCGGTCTGGCCGGTTCGGAAGCGGCCTGGCAGGCCGCCCGGCTCGGCGTGCCTGTCCGCGTCCACGAGATGCGGCCGGTGCGGCCGACGGCCGTCCACAAGACCGACCGCCTGGCAGAGCTCGTCTGCAGCAACTCGTTCCGGGGCGACAAGCTCGATAACGCCGTCGGCCTGCTGAAGGAAGAGATGCGCCGTCTCGGCTCGCTCGTCATGCGGGCCGCCGACCTGTCGCGTGTGCCCGCGGGCGCTGCGCTGGCGGTCGATCGCGACCGTTTCTCGGATGCCGTGACGCGCGCCATCCTCGAGCATCCGCTCATCACGATCGTCCGGGAGGAGATCCCGCGGCTGCCGCCGGGACCCGGACCAGTGATCGTTGCGACCGGACCGCTGACGTCCGAATCGCTCTCACGCGACATTGCCGCGCGCGTGGGCGCCGACCATCTCTACTTCTACGACGCGATCAGCCCGATCGTCCTCGCCGAGAGCATCGACCGCTCGAGAGTGTTCCGCGCGTCGCGGTGGGGACGGAGCCTTCGTCCGGACGCGACCGGCCTGGCCTCCGCACCGGCCTGTGGCGTGGACGACGGCGAAGGGGACTACCTCAACTGCCCGCTCACGCGGGAGGAATACACCCGGTTTCACGAAGCGGTGATGACGGCTGAAAAGGCCGCGCTCCACGAGTTCGACGCGGCGAAGTTCTTCGAGGGCTGTCTGCCCATCGAGGTGATGGCCTCGCGTGGAGTCGACACGCTGCGGTTCGGGCCCATGAAACCGGTCGGCCTCGTGGACCCCCGGACGGGCCGCGAGCCGTACGCCGTCGTTCAGCTCCGCCAGGACAACCTCGCGGGGGATCACTTCAGCCTGGTGGGCTTCCAGACGCAGATGAAATGGGGCGAGCAGTCCCGCGTGTTCCGGTTGATTCCAGGCCTCGAGAACGCGGAGTTCATCCGCTTCGGCATGATCCACAGGAACACGTACATCAACGGTCCGGCCGTGCTGCGCGAGACCTGGCAGACGAAATCGCGCGACGATATGTTCTTCGCCGGCCAGATCTCCGGCGTCGAAGGCTACGTCGAGTCGGCCGCGTCGGGGCTGATCGCGGGAAGAAACGCGGCGGCTCTCGTGCTCGGGCAGCCTCCGCAGGCTCCCCCCCGTACGACGGCGATCGGCGCTCTTGGATACTACGTGTCGCATGCCGATCCCCGGACCTATCAGCCGGCGAACATCACGTTCGGCATCATCCAGCCGCTGGCCGAGCCGCACGCGCTCCGCATGAGGGCGGCCGACGGCCGGCGCCTGAGCCGGAAGGAGGCGCGCAAGATTGCGCTCGCCGAGCGGGCGCTCGCGGATCTCGGCGCGTGGATCGAGGCTTCGGACGAGCGGCTGGTCCGGCAATGAGAGAACGGCTCGCGGAGTTTCTGGAGCACTTCCGGCTGAACGGGAACGCTTCGCTGAACACCATCCGTGCATACGAGAGCGATCTCTCCCAGTTCCTCCTGTTCCTGTCGGGACGGACGGGCCGGCGGCGCAGCGAGCTGACGCCGGTGGACTTCGATCACCACAGCATCCGCGAGTACCTCGCCGATCAGCACCGGCGCGGCAACTCCCGATCGTCGGCGGCGCGGAAGCTCGCCGCCATCCGGACGTTCGGGCGCTACCTCCGCCGCGAGGGAGTGCTAGAGGGCGATCCCGCTGCGCTCGTCGGCACGCCGAAGCGCGAGGTGCGTCTGCCCGCGCATCTCGGCGAGGTCGAGATGACCGAGCTTCTCGAGATGCCGGAGCGATCTCACCCGCTCGGGCGGCGCGACCGCGCGATCCTGGAACTGTTCTATGCGTCAGGGCTTCGGCTGAGCGAGCTGGTCGGACTGGACCTGGCCGACGTCAACCTCAGCGGCCGGGTCGTGCGCGTGCTCGGCAAGGGCGGGCGCCAGCGCATCGTCCCGTTCAACCGCAACGCGGAGCAGGCACTGCGGGCCTGGCTGCAGGACCGCGAGCCGCTGCGGAGCGCGGGCGCCGCCGCTCCGATTGGCAGCGCCGATCCCCGCAAAGTGGCGGGGAAGGGAGGCAGCGGCGCCGGCCTGAAGGGCCGAAGGCCGGAGGCGCGCCGGCCGCCGCCGCGGGAGCCGCTTTTCCTCAACTACCGCGGCAGCCGGTTGTCGACGAGGAGCGTGGACCGTCTGGTCCGCCGCTACGTCGCGGCCTGCAGCACGCGGTTCGGGATCAGTCCTCACGCCCTCAGGCACACGTTCGCCACACACCTGCTGGAGCGGGGCGCGGACCTGCGCGCGATCCAGGAGCTGCTAGGACACGTCCGCCTGAGCACGACGCAGCGCTACACCCACGTCAACGCCGCGCGTCTGCTCGATACGTACCGCAAGGCGCATCCCAAGGCGTGACAGACCCGGGATCCGGGATCCGGGATCCGGGGTCCGGGGTCCGGGGGTCCGGGGTCCGGGATCCGGATCTGGGACGGAGCGGCGCGGCCCGCCTTTGCTGGTCGCGTCGTGGTTCCTGGCGACCGGCTCCTGCGAGCCTCGCCGAAGCCTTGGCGAAGGCGTGGCGTAGTGGTCCCCGCAAGCGACCGAGCCGGCCGGCCTCCGCCGAGGCTACTGCGGCCGCTGTAGCGCTTGCGCGCGAAGGCGGGGGTGTGGGGCGGAGCCCCACGGAATCATGACGCGACCGGTTCGACGATGGGACGGCGTCCCCTGGCGTAGTCGATGCCGAGCGTCTTGATCTTGTAGTTCATCACG
>DATIEW010000508.1:0-12025 GCA_035455585.1 Vicinamibacterales bacterium
GGCGGTGATCTCGCGGGCGATCCGGACGGAACTGGAGCGGGGCGGACAGGTGTACTTCGTGCACAACCGCGTGGAGTCCATCTACTCGATCGGCGCCCTGGTCGCGCGGCTCGTGCCGGAAGCGCGGCTGGCCGTCGCGCACGGTCAGATGAGCGAAGAAGAGCTGGAGCGCGTGATGGTCGACTTCGTGGCGCAGAAGTACGACGTGCTGCTGGCCACCACAATCATCGAGAACGGCCTCGACATACCCAACGCGAACACGATGATCGTCAATCGAGCGGATCGCTACGGGCTCTCGCAGCTCTACCAGCTCCGGGGCCGCGTGGGACGATCCGATCGCCGCGCGTATGCGTACCTTCTCATCCCGCCGGACGAATCGCTCTCGCCGGTCGCGAAGAAACGGCTGGCGGCGATCCGCGAGTTCAGCGATCTGGGAAGCGGCTTCCGCGTCGCCGCGCTCGACCTCGAGATCCGCGGCGCCGGCAACCTGCTCGGCGGCGAGCAGAGCGGCCACATCGACGCCGTCGGCTTCGACATGTACATGAAGCTGCTCGAGCAGACGATCAGGGAGCTGAAGGGCCAACAGATCGAAGACGAGGTCCGCGCCGCCGTGAACCTCCGTGTGGACCTGCGGATCGAAGAGGCCTATATCCCCGACATGAACCAGCGGCTGACCATCTATCGCCGCATGGCCGCGGTGAGGACGGCCGACGAGCTGAAGCGGCTGACAGACGAGGTTTGCGATCGCTACGGCCCCCTTCCGCCTTCGGTGCTGAACCTCGTCGAGTACGCCGCCATCCGCCTTCTGGCCGACGGCATAGGCCTCGAATCGATCGACCGCGAGGCCCAGACGGTCGTCCTAAAGTTCAGGGCCGGCGCCAGGCTCGACCCGGCGTGGTTGTACCGCGTGGTTCAGGCGCGGGGTGACGTCGCGCTCGCCCCCCCCGCTACGCTGAAGCTGGACCTCAGGCGCGCACCCGCTCCTGCTCCTCCGGCGGCCGGCACGGCGGCGGGACGGACGCTGCGGGGGCCACGCAAGGGCGGCGATCCGGTTGCCGGCGGCTCCTGGTGGGCTGCACGCGCCAAGGCCGGCGAGGTCGCCCCCGGATTCACCCGGGACGAGATCCTGCGGCCCGCCCGAGAGGACCCGCGGGCCGAAGGGGGCGTGTTCGGCAGGCTGGGCGACCTGCTGCGGGAGTTGAGCGTCGGCGGCACGATCGGCTAAAATAATGATTCGTTTGGCTTTAGAGTGGCTTGCAATATGAAGAACTGGCTGCGCGTCGCGCTTGCGGGAGTCCTGGCAGTCTCGGTCATCGCGCCGCTGACCGGCTCCGCGCAGGTCATCGAGGCGATCCTCGTCAAGGTCAACGGCGACATCATCACCAAGACCGATCTCGAGCAGCGGCAGATAGCCGCGCTCCGATCGAGGAACGCCAACATCGACCCGAAGCTGCTCGAGAACGAGGAAGCGCTCAAGAAAGCGATCGCCGAAGTCACGCCCGGCGTCCTGGTGGACGCGATCGACGAGCTTCTGCTCCTGCAGCTCGGGCGCGAGCGGAACTACCGGCTCACCGACGATCAGTTCAATCGCTGGCTGGGGAACCTCCGCAAGCAGCAGAACCTGGAAGACGATCAGCGGTTCCAGGCGGCGCTGAAGCAGGAGGGGCTCACGCTGACCGATCTCCGGCGAAACGTCGAGCGGCAGTTCATCATCGATCAGGTGCAGCGCGACGAAGTCGGCGCGAAGCTGCAGATCACTGAAGAAGAAGCGCGGCAGTACTACCTGATGCACAAGAACGAATTCGTCGATCCCGCGGCGGTGACGCTGCGCGAGATCCTGATCGAGATACCGACAGCGACCCAGCAGGGGCAGCCCGGGGTGAACGTCGCGCAGGACGACGAGGCGGCGAAGAAGGCTGCGGAGGTTCGCCAGCGGCTGGCCGCCGGCGAGGATTTCGCGACGCTGGCAGCCCAGGTGTCCGCGTCCCCCTCGAAAGCCAACGGCGGTCTCATCGGGCCAATCGCGTTCGCCGAGATCTCCCAGGCCCTCCAGGAGATTCTCCAGAAGATGAAGCCGGGGGAGATCACCGAGCCGATCCGGACCACCCGCGGATATCAGGTTCTGAAGCTCGAGACCTTCAAGCCCTCGCAGGTCCAGGAGTTCGACAGCGTGCGCGACATGGTCGCCGACCGCGTCTACTCCGAGCGGCAGCGCACCGAGGTGCGGCGATTCATGAACCGCGTCCGCAGCCAGGCGCTCATCGTCTGGAAGAACGAGGAGCTGCGCAAGGCGTACGAGCAGCAGGTGGCGGCCATGAACGCCGCGGACAGGACCGGGTAGGCAGGCCCGGAGAGAGCCAGCCTGACGCTCGAACCGCCGTGTCAACACCCAATCTCCAATTCCCAACTCCCAAGGCACGCACGGCCGTTTCGCCGGGGAAACTTGGGAGTTGGGGATTGGAAGTTGGGAGCTGACGCATCACTTGGCTGCGTTTTCCATGACCGCGGCGACAGCGTCAGGCGGCGCGGCGTGGTTCGCGATCTGGACGAGGTCGCGCCACGAGCAGGTCGTAAGGGACCACATCGCCCGCCGCGGCTTCGACGTCTTCCTGCCGACCGTCAGCCGGTGGAGCCGCTGGAAGGACCGCCGGAAGCGGATCGACTGGCCGCTGTTCCCCGGCTACTGTTTCGCCCAGTTCGCCGCGGCCGACAGGCTGCCCATCCTTACCTGCCCCGGCGTGGTGAACATCGTCTCGTTCGACGGCGAGATCGCGCCGATTCCGGACGGCGAGATCGAGGCTATCCGCCGCCTCGTCGGGAGCGACCTGCAGTACGATCCCTGCCCGTTTGCGCGGGAGGGTACGATCGTCGAAGTCGTTCACGGACCGTTGAAGGGGGTCGTCGGACGGCTGGTGCGGAAGGGTGCGCGCGCGCGGCTCGTGCTGGCCGTCGATCTGATCGGACAGGCGGTCAGCGTGGAGGTCGATGCGGCCGACGTAAGATCCAACTGAGAGCGTTGAGCAAATCGGGGCGGCGGCGAGCGAGCGCCGCGAGCGAGCCACGCGAGCCGCCTTCGCGCTATGGCGCCCAAGGCGGAGCGGGGCTACGGGGCCCCCGCCCCTCGACAGGCTCGGGGCGCCCTGAGCCAAGCCGAAGGGCGCGAGCGAGCGTGTAAGGAGGTCCGGGGGGACGAAGTCCCCCGGTGAGACATGAAGATAGGCGCCGTCGATCTCACGCCGCCGCTGGCGCTCGCCCCCATGGCGGGCATGACCGACACAGCCTTCCGCCGCCTCGTGAAGCGCATGGGCGGCTGCGGCCTCGTCGTCACCGAGATGGTCAGCTCGGAGGGGCTCGTGCGCGGCATCGACCGGACGCTCGAGTACGCCGAGTACACGGAAGAGGAACGCCCGGTGGCCATCCAGATCTTCGGAGGCAATCCCGGGACGATGGCGGCTGCCGCGCAGATCGTGGAGGGCATGGGCGCCGACATCGTCGACGTGAACATGGGCTGCCCCGTGCCGAAAATCGCGAAGCACAACGCCGGCTGCAGTCTCATGCGCGAGCCGGAGGAGGCCGCCGGCATCGTGCGGGCGATGGCGCGTGCGGTGAGGGTTCCGGTCACCGTGAAAATGCGCGCCGGCTGGGATGCCAGCGCCATCAACGCGCCGGACCTTGCAAGGCGGATGGAAGACGCGGGCGCCGCCGCCGTGGCCGTTCATGGCCGCACGGCCGCGCAGTCCTATTCCGGATTCTCAGACTGGGACCTGATCGCCCGGGTCGCCCGCGAGGTCAGCATTCCAGTCATCGGCAGCGGCGATTGCATCGAGCCCGAACAGGTGATCGACCGGCTGCGGCGGGATGGGATCTCGGGCGTGCTGATTGGCCGCGGCGCGCTCCGTAACCCGTGGATCTTCCGGCAGGCGGCGGATCTTGCGGACGGGCGCGATCCATCGCCTGTGGCCGCCGCGGACAGGGCCCGGTTTCTGCTCGACTACATCGACATGCTGCTCGGGGAGCGCGTCGACGAGGCTGCCGGGTTCCGACATTCCGCCCCCGGCCAGCGCACGGACGCGACATCGCCCGCGACACCGGCTCGCGGACGGGAGCGGTGGGTCGTCAACAAGCTGCGCGCGCTCAACACCTGGTACACCAAGGGCCTCGACAACGGATCTCACCTGCGCGTCGCGGTCAACTCCGCGGAGTCGATCGCCCACCTGCGAGAAATCATCGAGGAGTTCTTTGCCGGTGCGGCGCTGACGTCTACCGAGTAGCGGGACGCGGCCGACTTCTCAATCATCGCCACTGCGGCGGTGCGATGCCGGGGCTGGGCGGCCGAGGCCCTCGGAGCGAGGCGCGACCCTGCGCAGCAGGAAACCGGGCCGAGCGATTCCTCGCGGCGAGTTCGGTCCCTGTGATCCGCGTCGCCTCGAGCTACCACCGGCGCATCGGTGCGCCTGGCATGTGCCGCCCACACGCATCCCTACTCGCCGCGACAGCGAGCGCAGCGACGGTATAAGCGAGGACCGGTTTCCCGCCTCGCGGGCCTCGGACGGCCAGTCCCGGCATCACGCCGCGCGCTGCGCCGAGTCGCACAGGCACCTGCTGCGGGCACACCACTCGCTGCTTCGCGGGGATCAGACGTGCTTGCAGGCCACGATGTGTACGAATGTCGGATTCTCCGTGTAAGCACGGCTAAGGCGCGCACGACGCGCCCTGCGAGGGAGCGGCGCGGGGCGTAGGGCGTAGGAGTCCCCGCAAGCGACCGAGCCGGGGTGTAGGGCGGAGCCCCACGCTAGAACTAGACGAGATCCGCGAGCTCGTAATCGTAGGCCAGGGCTGCCGACGACGACTGCGTGAAGTGCCTGCCGGCGCTCGCATGGGCGGGATGAGTGAGGTAGGCCTTGAGCCCCTCGAGATCGTCGAACTCGAGGATGGCTGCGTACTCGAAGTCCTCGCGCATGGCCTGTTCGTAGCCGGGGAGACCGTGCCGCACGCGCCGGCCGATCTTGACCGACCTCAGAGACGGAATCGCAGACGCCGCGGCGCGGAGCGCATCGAGGACCGCCATCCGATCGGCAGCAGAGATATCCGGCCGCGGACGGAACAGGATCACGTGGGCTATCATCGGGAAGATCCTCCTCCACCGCCGCGGCGCCCGCCCCGGCCGCCGCGCGGGTTCCTTCCCCCTGGCTGACCGCCGGGTTTGCGCCAGCCGTCCGGCCTGCGCCTGCCGCCGTCGTGCCTCCTGTCTTCGCCAGGAGCACGCCCGGACTTCGAGTCGGGCCGGCCGCCCGGCGGCGGCAATCCGGGAGTGCCCTCACGACGTTTCCTGGACCAGCCGCCCCGCGGCCAGCGCCGGTCGTGTCCGGGCCCGCGTCGGTCGCCTTCGCCGGGTCCGTTCTGCCGTTCTCGTTCCGCGCCTTCGGCCCGTTCGCGCCGCAGCCTGGCAGCGAACCGCTGGCGCTTCTCGTCGCGTGGAATCTGGAAGCGCTCTCGAGGATCGCGGTGCGCACCGCCGGGCCGCCAATCGGGCCCGCGCCGTTCGGAACCGGCGCGGCCGCGGCGCGTCAGCTCCCGCTCATCCTCCGGCGAGTCCCACAGTCGGCCCCTCGCGAACCACTTCATCACGACATCAGGATGCCGCGTCTTCAACTGGGTGAACGTCGGCAGCAGCTCGTCGCGTGTGCGCGCGCGGAAGGCGGTCGGCTTGCCTTCGAGGATGATGGTCCAGTAGGCGAATCGTGGCGGCACGTCACGCGTCCCCGGGGCGCAGCCTCTTGAGCTTCTCGATGAGCGTCGTGCGTTTCAGGTTCAACAGCCGGGCCGCCTGCCGCTTGTTGCCATGCGTCCGTTCGAGCGAGCGCGTGATCAGGCTCAGCTCGATGTCCGAGATGTAGCGCTCGAAATCGATGCCCCCTTCGGGAAACCAGGGCCCGATGCCGCCGGCTGCCGCCGGCTCGCCGTTGATCTCGGGCGAGAGGTCCTGCACGTCGATCTGCCCGCGCCCCTGGCTGAACGCGAGGGCGCGCTCCACGGCGTTCTCGAGCTGGCGGACGTTGCCGGGCCAGTGATGCGCCATCAACCGCCGCAGGGCTTCCTGGGACACGGTCGCCTGGGGCCGGCCGGCTTCCGCCGACAGCTTCTGCACGAAGTGCTGGACGAGCAGAGGAATGTCCTCACGCCTGTCGCGCAGCGGCGGCACCTTCACCGGGATCACGTTCAGGCGGTAGTAGAGATCCTCGCGGAAGGTCCCCTCCGCCACCATCTTCTCGAGGTTCGAATGCGTGGCCGCGATGACGCGCACGTCCACCCTGATCGTGTGCGAGTCGCCCACGCGCTCGAATTCGCGCTCCTGGAGGACACGCAGCAGCTTCGCCTGGAGCGCGGGACTCATCGTCCCGACTTCGTCGAGGAAGAGCGTACCTTTGTGCGCCTGCTCGAAGCGGCCCTGGCGCGTGCCGACGGCGCCGGTGAAGGCGCCGCGAACGTGGCCGAACAGTTCGGCCTCGAGCAGCGTTTCCGGAATGGCGCTGCAGTTGATCGCCACGAACCGGTGCGTGCGCCGCGCGCTGTTGTGGTGAATCGCGCGCGCCGCCAGCTCCTTGCCCGTTCCGGTCTCGCCCGTGATCAGGACGGTGCTCGACGTGGCGGCGACGACTTCGAGCAGGTGGAAGAGGTCGCGCATCACGCCGCTCGTTCCGACCAGTCCCTCGATGCGGTAGCGGTCCTCGAGCTGCGAACGCAGGTATGCGTTCTCGGATCTCAACCGCCGCTGCTCGAGCGCGGAGTTCAGCACGTGGAGCAGCGCATCGAACTGGAACGGCTTGGTGATGAAGTCCGAGGCTCCCTGTTTGATCGCATCGACCGCGTCCTTGACCGTGCCGAAGCCCGTGATCACGATGGCGATGATGTCGGGGTAGCGCTCGAGCGCGATGTCGAGGACCTGCCGGCCGTCGATGCCCGGCAGCCGGAGATCGGTGACGATGATGTCGAAAGCGAAGTCAGCCAGCCGGCTCAGGGCCTGCTCGCCGCTCTCCGCCTGCTCCACGGCGAAGCCGCTGTCGATGAGCCGCTCGGCGATCGCTTCCCGGAGCGCGGGCTCGTCGTCCACCAGGAGCAGATGTTTCTGGCCGTCAGACATTAAACCCTGAACTCACTTGAGTTGCGAGTGTCCCAGCTGCCTCGCGGGGTTCCACCACGGCTGTTCGAACCACAGGTCCCGAGACAAGTGAGTCGAAGGGTGAGTCGCGTAGGCGGTATTTTGACACCCGGGGTACCACCGGTCAATTACGCGCGCGCGCGCACCCTACAGCCCTGCCCCGCCCGCTCCGATAACTGTGAGCAAATGCGGGGAGGACATCCAGAACGAGTGCCGCGGCGGCCGATGCCTGATGTCAGGATGTCGAGCTTCGCTTCGCGACACCAGCATGTGGACTCAGATGGCGATGATGATTGAGCGCAAGACGATTTCCATCATGAAGGCGTGCGAGCTGGTTGGCGTCAGCCGCCGCACCATCTACAACTGGATCGCCAGCGGGAAAGTCGAATACGTCCGAACGGCCGGCGGGTCGGTGCGGATCTTCGTCGACACTCTCTGGCGCGAGCCCGGAAGGGCGGCCGATCTGACGAGCAAAGAAGCATCATGATGCCTTCCGGCGATCCCCAGCTGTCCGAACAGCCCGCCGGCGACGCGCCAGACCTCGGTCTTCTGTTCCATCGTCTCAACAACCAGCTCGGGATCATCCTCGCCAATGCCGAGCTGCTCGAAGCCAAATCGGCAGACGGCCTGGGCCGTGCCCGGGCAGCGCAGGTCGTCGCCAGCGTCCTCGACGCGATGACGACGGCCCGTGAGATCCGCCGAAGAACGCTCTAGACCGGGGGGCTTCGCCCCGGTCCGCTCCCGCCTTCGCTGAAGCTCCGGCGGGCCGCCGTAGCCTTGGCGGAGGCTGGCCGGCGGGCGCGCCTTTGGCGCGCCTCAAGCGTCCGCGAGCTTTCTGGGTGCGTGCCGCATAACGGACCGGTCCTGATCCGGCTTTTGTCGAAGCCTCACCCTTTTCGAGATCGCCTGTTCCTCCGGCTCCAAGATCCCGATCACGGTTTTCGGATCGAGGTCATAATTCTGTCATCGGCATCTCCCGGACCGTCAAATCCTTGACGATGTTTTGGCGCGTTCCGCGCCGGATCTGCCCGGCGATTCACGCCGCGGCACTTCAACTAAACATCTCAACAAAAAGGGTTTATCTCAACGCTGCACCGCCGGTTCGATTCCCGTGAAGGTCCGGTTACAGACTTGGTACCACCGTTGCCCTACGCTGCGCTCGTCGGCGACTCCAGCACAACCGCAGCCCCAGGAGAAAACGAGCCATGCAGCGTCAGCCCCTCGCCGCCCGACAGCGTGAGCGCATCGCCGCCGGACTGCCGTTCGTCGAATCGCTCGCCCGCCGGGTTGCGGCCTCCATGCCACACTCGATCGAGCTGGGAGACCTCGTGCAGGACGGCATGCTGGGGCTGATCGATGCCGCCTGCCGCTTCGATGAGGCGCGCGGGATCAAGTTCGAGACCTTTGCGGAGCGCCGCGTGCGCGGCGCCATGATCGATGCCCTGCGGCGCGACGCGTGGCCTCGCGGGGTGCGCCGGCAGCGGCGCGAGCTGGAGGCCGCGCGTGAACAGCTCCGACGCGAGCTCGGCGCCGAACCGTCCCTCGCCGATCTCGCGGCGCGGGTGGGGTCCGACGAGGCCCGCCTCGGCAGGACCATCGTCCGGATCCACACGATCGAGTCGACGTCGCCGCTGTCGGCGGGCGAGAACGTGGACGGCACGATGCTCCCGCCGGCGCTCGTGCCCTCCGAGCCGCAGCCGCCCGACAAGGCCTACGAAGAGCAGGAGGTCCGGGACCGGATCAGGGCCGCCATCGCCTCGCTGCCGGCGCGCGAGCGCAAAGTGATCGGGATGTACTACTACTCCGAAGCCACGATGAAGCAGATTGGCGCGGAGATCGGCGTGAACGAGTCGCGGGTCTCGCAACTCCACGCCCGTGCGATCCAGCGCCTCCGCAAGGCGCTCGGTGCGGAGTGCGCGACGAGCGACGCCGAGGCCGCGCTGCGACCCGCCATCCTCTCCTTCCAGCAGACGATGCGCCGGATGCGGATGGCGAAGTCGAGCCTCGACGGGAAGGCCGGCGTCCTCCTCGAGTACAAGGCGCCAGCCGCCAGGGCGGCCGTGCCGGCGAATCGCAGACAGCAGGCCGTGCCGCCGCAGCGCGTGGTCGCCGCAGCCCGCTGACGTCGACACCGGTTCAGCCCACGATGTCGCGGGCGGCCCGGAGCAGGTCTTTCAGCCGGAAGGGTTTCGCGAGCCAGCGACAGCCCGTCTCCTCCAGGAAGCGCTCGGCCTCCGTCCCGGCCACGTCTCCGGTGACGAAGATGATGCGCCGCGTGACGTCAGGCTGCGTGCCCTCTATCTCTCCGTAGAACCGGATACCGTCCAGCCTCGGCATTCTCAGATCGCACACGATCAGGTCGAAGTGCTTCTGGCGCACGCGGTCGAGGGCTTCCACGCCGTCGCTCGCCCGCTCGACAACGAAGCCTTCGTCCTGGAGGGACTCGGCCACGGCCGCGCCGAGTGCCGCCTCGTCTTCGACGACGAGCACCGTGGCGCTGGCGGCCGACGGAGCGGGACGCTCAACGGCCAGCGACAGCGCAGGCTTGAGCGTGCCGACGCCGACTGGCAGCTCGACGTAGAACGAGGCTCCTCGTTCGGCGTCCGATTTGACGCTGATCCGGCCGCCGTGCTCCTGCACGATGGCATAGGCGACCGTGAGGCCGAGGCCGGTCCCCTTGCCGACCTCCTTGGTCGTGAAGAAGGGATCGAAGATGCGCGGCTGGACGTCGTCCGGCACGCCCGGGCCGTCGTCGTTGACCTCGAGCACGACGGCGTCGCGCTCCCGGTCGTGCCAGGAGCGGAGAATCAGCGTTCCGCGGCCGTGGGAGCCGATCATGGCCTGCTCGGCGTTGATGATCAGGTTGAGCAGGACCTGCTGGATCTGGTGCGGGTCGGCGAAGACGAGCGGCAGCCCAGTCGGCAGCGCCTCGAGGGTCGTGATGTTGCTGACGCGCTGCTCGTAGGAGCGGAGGGCGAGCGTTTCGCGCAGGATCTGGTTGAGGTCCACCATCGCGCGGGTGGTATGGCGCTTCCGCGCGAAGGTGAGCAGGTTTCGCACGATCTTGGCGGCGCGTTCGGCCTCGCCGAGGATGGCGTCCAGGCCGCGGCGGGTCTGCTCGTCGGCGTCGCGCAGCGAGAGGCGTTCGGCCCACGTCAGGATCGTCGCGAGCGGGTTGTTCAGCTCGTGCGCGACGCCGGAGATCGTCTGGCCGAGTGCGGCAAGCTTCTCCGCCTGCAATAGCTGGTGATAGAGGTCGCGCGCCTGATCCTCCAGCCGTTTCCGCTCGGTGACGTCACGCATCAGGGCTTCGATGCGCAGGCCGTCGCGGCCGCGCTCGGCGTGCGCCGTCACCTCCACCCACATCGGCGTCCGATCGGCGCGGCGAAGGCGCAGGAGGTAATCGGTGACTGAGCAGTCGCGCTCGAGCCGTTCGAGGAACGCGTCGCGAGCCTGCGCGTCGACGAAGCGTTCCGCCTCGAACGGACGCACGTCGTCGTGCGGCGTCTCGCCGGCGTAGCCGAACATCAGCTTCAAGTGGGGATTGGCCGAGAGCGTTTGCGAGGATGGCCCGCTGACCGAGCCGATGTAGACCCCTTCGTGGACCGATTCGAACAACCGAGCAAACGCCTCGGGCGGAGGCGAAGCGCGGGCGGGAGTGTGTGGCACTGTGGTGGGATTATAGCGCGGGGCCGCGGACACACACGGCGCACGATGCGGGCCGTGGACATCGGCGTCACCGGACCGATAAGCTTTCCTGGCGTGGGGCTCCGCCCCACACCCCGGCTCGCGGGCGCGCTGTGCGCGCCGCCGTTATGCGGCGGGGAGAACGGAATCGTCATGAGGCGCCGCATAACGGTGCGGCCATGCTGAGCGCATCGCCGTTCACGGATCGGGTCGCCATCGTCACGGGCGGTGGAACCGGCATCGGCCTCGCCATCGCGACGCGCCTCGGCGAACTCGGCGCGCGCATCGCGATCGCAAGCCGCGGCTCGGCGCACCTCGAGCGCGGCTCGGCCGAGCTGCGTCACGCGGGCCTCGACCCGTTGTGCGTGCAGGTAGACGTCCGGAAGGCCGAGCAGGTCGACGAGATGGTGCAGCGCACGCTCCGGCACTTCGGCCGCATCGACGTGCTCGTGAACAACGCCGCCGGCAACTTCATCTGCCGCGCCGAGGACCTGACGCCCAACGGCTGGAACGCGGTCATCGGGATCGTGCTGAACGGAAGCTTCTACTGCTCGAGGGCGGTCGGGCGGCACATGATCGAGCGCGGCGGCGGCGGGTCGATCGTCTCCATCCTCGCCAATTACGTCTGGACCGGCAGCGCCGGCACGATCCACTCGGCGGCGGCCAAGGCCGGCGTGATGTCCATGACGCAGACGCTGGCCGTGGAATGGGCGCGCCACCGGATACGCGTGAACGCTGTCGCGCCCGGGCCGATCGAGTCGCCCGGCGCCGCGAAGCAGTTGTGGAACACGCCCGAAGCGGTCCAGCGGATCACGGACACTGTGCCGCTCCGCCGGTGGGGACAGCCCTCGGAGGTCGCCGACGCCGTGGCCTTCCTCGCCTCGGATCACGCCGCGTTCATCACCGGCGAAACGCTGACCATCGACGGCGGCGCCTGGCTCGCCAAGGGGACGTTCGGGTTCCTCGCGCCCTCTGATTGAGCGGCTATCGCGCGCCGAACACCCTGGCGATACGCTCCTGGAAATCGGCCGCCGCCACACGCGGATCGGGCGCCTCGCGAATCGGCCGTCCCACGACGACGTAATCGGCGCCGCTTGCGAAGGCCGTCTCGACGTCGACGACGCGCTTCTGGTCGTCCACGCGTTCGTTTTCGACGGGCCGGATTCCGGGAACCACGAT
>DATIEW010000509.1:0-2853 GCA_035455585.1 Vicinamibacterales bacterium
GACGAGCAGGATCAACGACACGGCGATCTCGGCCACGACGAGCGCGTCGCGCACCCGGCCGCGCCCGTCGCGCCCGGCGGCGCCTCCCCCTTCGCGGATCAGCTCGCGCGGATCGCGGCGGCAGGCCTGGAGGGCGGGGAAGGCGCCGACGACGACGCTGGTCAAAAGAGCGATCGCGCAGGCGAAGCCGAGCACGGTGCCATCGAGCGTGACCTCGCCGGCCCGATCGACGATGCCGCGGTTGCTGCCGAGGAAGAAGGCCAGCCCCCAGTGAGCGAACAGCAGGCCGGCCGCGCCGCCCGCGATCGCCAGGAGGCCGCTCTCGGCCAGCAGTTGGCGCAGGATCCGTCCCCGGCCGGCGCCCAGCGCCGCGCGCAGGGCGATCTCCCTGCGGCGGCCCTCGGTGTGGGTCAGCAGGAGGTTGGTGACGTTGGCGCAGGCGATCAGCAGCAGAAAGCCGACCGCGCCGAACAGCGCCAGCAGGGCGGGCCGCGCGTCCTGCACGATGTCACCGTGCAGCGGGACCGCGCGGAACCGCACCTGCTCGTTCTCGAAAGCGTCGGGGTATTTCTCCAGCACCGAGGCTCCGATCCGGGCCAGCTCCTCGTCGGCCCGGGCGAAGCTGACCCCCTCGCGCAGCCGGCCGATGGTTCGCCAGGCGTGAATGTGGAGGAGCCGGTCGCTGACGTCCGGGGGCGTCCAGACGTCGACGTCGGCGGGGATGAAGGTGCCCGGCCCCATCAGCAGACGGAAGCCGCGCGGCATGACACCGAGAATGGTGCGGGCGACGTTGTCGACCTCGAGGGATCGGCCGATCACGCCCGGCTCCCCCCCGAAGCGACGCTGCCACAGACCATAGCCGATCAGCACGCCGCGGTAGCCCCGCTGCTCGGTGTAGCGATCCTCGGGTCCGAACGGCCGGCCCATGGCGGGCTCGACGCCAAGCAGGGGAAACAGATCGTCGGTCACCGTGGCGGCAAAGACCTGCTCCATCTCTCCCTCCCCCGTGAGGCTGACCGTGAAGCCGACCGCCGCGCCGAAGCCCTCGAAGAGCCGCGATTGGGCGCCGAACTCGCGCAGCTCCGCCTTCGTCAGGCCGGGATAGCCGGCCTGATCGGGGAAGTCGACGCGGATCTGGGCGAGCCGTTCCGGGGCACGGTACGGAAGCGGCCGCAGCAGGAGACCGTTGACGAGGCTGAAGATCGCCGTCGTCGCCCCGATGCCCAGGGCGAGCGTCAGCACGGCGGCGGTCGTGAACCCGGCCCGCCTCCTCAGCACCCGCGCGCCGTGGCGCAGGTCGCGCCACAGGCCCTCGACGTGCGCGCCGAACCAGCCTTCGCGGACCCGCTCCTTCACCTGCTCGAGCCCGCCCAGATCCAGCCGGGCCCGGCGCCGCGCCGAATCGGCGCTCATCCCCTGGCGCACGTAGACCTCGGTCTGCATGTCGAGGTGCACGCGGAGCTCCTCGTCGAGGTCGTCCTCGACGCGATCGCGTCGAAACAGGGAATGGAGGGCGGAGAGGATCCGATGGAGGCGGTGCATCCCGGTCACGCCATCTTCAGGACACGATTGATCGCGTCGGAGACCCGCCGCCAGCCGGCGGTCGCCGCGGAGAGCCGCTTGCGGCCGGCCGCCGTCAGCCGGTAGTACCTGGCCCGCCGGTTGTTGTCCGACTCGCTCCAGCCGGAGGCGATCAGGCCGTCACGCTCCAGCCGACTCAGCGCCGGGTAGAGCGAGCCCTGGTTGAGCTGGAACACCTCCCCCGAAATCTGCTTGATCCGCTGTCCTATGCCGAAGCCGTGCATCGGCTCGAGAGCCAGGGTCTTGAGGATCAGCAGGTCCAGGGTGCCGCGCAGAATGTCCGACTTCCCGCTCATCGGCCGCTTCTGTCGGATATCGACATGAGTCTAGCGCAGCCCATGTAGGGTTTCAACAGGAAAGAGTCGGGGACGCACTCCTGATCGGAATCGTGGGCTGGGCAGACGACTGAGCTTCTGTTAACTCGAAGGGATGGGCGAGGCGGCGCGTCCGCCACAAGGCCCTTCATCCGTTCTTCGTCCTCGGTCGAGCGGAGACGTCACACGGTAACGACCCGGATCCACAGGGGACTCGTCACAGCTGAGCGGCGTGCGGCGAATCTGTTCGGCGGCGTATGCAGGATTCGTCATTGGCTGACACCCCGGCTCCTGCTGGAGCACTTGGAGTGGCGGGTACCCTGCGCGCCGGCCAGATCGCGTCATCATCCAGGGCCGGGAACGGTGTATTCTTGCCGGGTTCCATGAACCCGCCTTACGGGGCACGTCCCGCATCCGATTCAGGATCAGACCGCCGCCGAGATCAGCGTGCGAGCCGACGAGGCGATTGAAGGGATCGTCGCGCGCCTGACCGGCGCTGATACACCGCAGGTCTGAGGCACCTCGTTCGAAACCGTTGTAGACTTCGCGCCACTACGACAGAGGCGAACCCTCTTCGCCGAGCATGGCCTTGCGGATGAGCGGCAGTGGCAGTGGCCCGAGCCTGATGAAAGCGTCGTGGAACCCCTGCAGCGTGTACGCAGCACCCATCTTCCTCCGGTAGTCGTCTTGCAGCTTCAGAATCATGAGCTTGCCGAGGGTGTAGTAGCCGTAGAGCGCGTCCGACGTCCCGCGCTTCGTGTACAGCTCCGAAAGGACGAGAATGGGGGGAATATCGCCGCTCGCGCGACTCTGACTAACGATGGCTACCGATCTCCCGGCCAGGGCACGCTCGTCTGGGGTCCCGAGGGTACCAAACGACGACGCGGCATCAGGCGCATTGCAGCTCGTCTCTCGAATCCTGTCGAAGGATCGGAAGGCGACGGCGCAGTTCGTTTCA
>DATIEW010000510.1:0-2490 GCA_035455585.1 Vicinamibacterales bacterium
GGGAGCCGGCGGGGGCCACGGGGTCCGGTGGCCCGCGCGTGCCCGACCCGCTCCAGGAGGCCGTCGAGCAACCGGTCACGCAGCGGGGTGAGGCGCGCGACCTCGGCCGCTCGCTCGTTGCGAGCCAGGTCGGCGGCCACGCCCATGCCGACGATGGCCGGCAGGTTCTCGGTTCCCGAGCGATATCCCCCCTCCTGCCCACCGCCCAGCACCAGCGGCGCCAGCGCCACCTGCGGTCGCACCCACAAGGCACCGCCGCCGGGCGGCCCGCACAGGTCGTTGGACGACAGCGCCAGCAGGTCGATCGCGCACTCGTCCACGCTGAGCGGCAGCCGGCCGACGGCGCCGACCCCGTCGACGTGGAAGGGCACGCCGCGCCCACGGGCCAGGCGGCCGAGCTCGCGCACCGATTGCAGCGTGCCGATCTCGCCGTTGGCCGCCATCACCGACAGCAGCGCGGTGTCCTCGCGCAGCGCGCGCGCCACGCCCTCGGGATCGACGCACCCGTCCCCGTCCACCGGCAGCCACGTGACGCTCCAGCCGTGCTTCTCCAGATCGCGGCACGAGTTCAGGACGGATACGTGCTCGATGACGGAGGCCACGATGTGACGGCCGCGGGCCCGCAGCGCGATGCCCTTGATGGCGAGGTTGTTGGCCTCGGTCGCGCTGGCGGTGAAGATCACGCCGCCGGGGGCGCCGCCGACCAGCCGCGCGACCTTGGCGCGCGCGCCGTCGAGCGAGGCGCGCGCTTCCAGACCGTGGGAGTGCAGGGCCGCCGGGTTGCCGACGCCGCCCTCGAGGAAGGGGCGCATCAAGGCGACGACGCGGGGATCGACCGGCGAGAAGCCGCCGTAGTCCAGGTAGACGCGCGCGGCGGCCGGCGCCGCCACGCTACCGGGTCTTTCGGACGACGAAGCGGAAAACCGCGCCATGCTTGTCGATCTCCAGCAGCTCCTGGCCCGTGCGCGTGGTCCAGCTCCTCATGTCGGCCTCGGACGCCGGGTCGTCGGAGGTCATCTCGAGCACCTGCCCCAGCGCCATCGTCTTCATGGCGTCCCGGGTCTTGAGAATGGGCATGGGACAGAAGAGCCCCACGCAATCGATCGTCCGATCCGGCATATAACCCATAACCCTGCGAAAATTCTTACATTGACACGTCCAAGCGGCAACTAGAATAATGACTTTCATGTCCGTGGATCACGAGAGCGACGTGCGGCGCGCTGGCCAGCGGATCAAGAGCAAGGTGCTGGTGGCGCTGGTGCTGTCGTCGGTCATCCCCATCCTGGTCCTGACCTTCGTCGTCCTGGTCATGGTCCTTCCGACTCTGCGCCCCGGCGAAACGACGAAGTTCGGACTCCTCCAGATGCTCGTCGTCTTCACGGTGCTCGGCATGATCGCCGGCGCCTGGGTGATCTGGGACCTCGGCCGCATCGTGGCCCGCATAGCGGCGCTGATGGCCAGCGACGGCGCGCTCCCGGGCTTCGAGCGCCGGCAGGACGAGGTCGGCACGCTGATGACCTCGTTCAACAGGATGCTGGTCACGATCGAGCAGCAGGCGACGGAGATCAACACGTTTGCGACGCGACTGGACGCCGCCTACAAGGAGCTGGAGTCCACGAACGCTCGCTTGAAGGAAACCTCGTTCAAGGATGAGCTGACCGGGCTCTACAACCGTCGCTTCTTCAACCTGCGGCTCGAGGAAGAGCTCTCGCGCTACCGCCGCTTCAACCATCCGGTGTCGGTCGTGCTGCTCGACCTGGACGGCTTCAAGGCGGTCAACGACGAGTTTGGCCACACGGTCGGTGACGAGACGCTGCGCGAGGTCTCGCAGATCCTCATGAAGCACTCCCGTGGCATCAACGTGGTCTCGCGGTACGGCGGCGACGAGTTCGCCGTGCTGCTGGTGGAGACGTCCAAGGCGGGCGCGCGGCTCTACGCGGATCGCATCCGCGAGGTCGTCGCCAAGTATCCCTTCCCGCGCGGCAAGGTGATGACGGCGAGCTTTGGCGTCGCCAGCCTGCCCGACGACGAGGCGGGGACGGCCGAGGATCTGTTCCGGGCGGCGGACGAGGCGCTGTACACGGCCAAGAGGGCCGGCAAGAACCAGGTGGCGGCGACCCCCTCGCCGCAACGAGTGCCATGACGTGGAGCCAACCCGGGACATCCTGATCGTCGACGATGATCGGCAGGTGCGTGACGTGCTCCACCAGATCTTCCTGACGGCCGGCTACAACTGCCGGCTGGCCCAGGACGGGCGCGAGGGGGCGGCGATGTTCCGCGCGGCCCGGCCTCCCCTCACCGTCACGGATCTGAAGATGCCGGTCATGACCGGCATCGAGCTGCTCCAGCAGGTGCGCGAGGCCGACCCCGACGCCGCCGTCATCGTCCTCACCGGGGCCGCCGACGTGAAGACGGCCATCGAGAGCCTCAAGCTCGGCGCCTACGACTTCATCATGAAGCCGGTCAACGTCGACGAGCTGCTCATCGCCG
>DATIEW010000511.1:0-2332 GCA_035455585.1 Vicinamibacterales bacterium
CCCCGCGGCGCCCGGCAAGCCCGGGCCGAAGACGCGGCACAGCGACGACGAGGTCGTCGAGGCGATCCGCGCCGTCCTGGCGGCGACGCCCTTTCATGGCGAGGGCTATCGGAAGATCCGCGCGCGGTTGGCTCACCGGGGCCTGCGACTCGGTGGCAAGCGCGTGTTGCGGCTGATGCGGCTGCACCACCTGCTCGCGCCGCGCCGGCTCGGCCCGCCCAACGGCGATCCCGCGCACGCGGGCACGATCACCACCACGCGGCCGGACGAGATGTGGGGCACCGACGCGACACGCTTCTACACCGAGGAGGACGGGTGGTGCTGGTTCTTCGGCGCCATTGACCACTGTGTCGACGAGCTCGTCGGGTGGCATACCGCGAAGATCGGCGATCGCTGGGCCGCGCTCGAGCCCTTGCGCCAGGGCGTGCGCCACGTGTTCGGCCGCTTTGCGAAGGACGTCGCGCGCGGACTCCGGATCCGCTGCGATTGGGGCCCCCAGTACATCGCCGATGCCTGGATCAACGAGGTGAAGTGGCTGGGGATGACGATTACGCCATCGTACGTCGGCGAGCCCGAGTGCAACGGCGTGATCGAGCGCTTCATGCGGACGCTGAAAGAGCAGTGCCTCTATCTTCATCGCTTTCAGAGTCTCGCCGAAGCGCGGCAGATCATCGGCGAGTTCATCGCACGCTACAACACCGAGTGGCTGATCGAGCGGCTCGGCCATCAGACGCCGGTGGCCGCGCGGACCGCGGCGATGGCGGCATGACTGATGAAACACGATCGCCCAGTGGCGTCAGGATCGACGATCGAGGGTGGGGGGCGCTATACAGCGACTGGGGGCCCCGGCTGGCCGTCGCGAAGCTATCTGCGCGGAACTACGACGTGTCCCGTGCCTCGCAGGTGCCCTTCTACTACGTGTATCGGCCGCCTGCGGTTCGTTGGCCGTCGCCTGGCGGTGCTCCGGCACTGATGCAGTCGGTGTGCATCAGGACGGAGGACTGCGGCGCGCTCCGATAGCGACCAGGCTACGTGCGAGACTGGGCCTCGATGACCGCGGCCAGGTCGCCGACCGTCTTGATGTCAGCCATCACCGACGGCGGCCTGCTCGCGAAGACGGGACCGAAGGCTGCATCGCACGCCAGCATGAGCTCGATCAAGTCGATCGAGTCGAGCCAGAACCCGCCTCCCCAGAGCCGCGTGCTCGCCCCGGGGTCGGTCGGCATCCGGTTCGGTCCCGCGATCTGGCTCACGATGTCAAGCACGCGCGCCAGCGCGGAGGCGCTCGACGAGTGTCGGCAGGATAGCATGGTGGCCCACGATACCAGTGCGGGGACGGGTTGGAAAGGTCGAAAGTGAGCGCATTGAGACGCCTCGAGGGAATCGCCCTGCCCGGGATTTTACGCGTGCTGCGGCTGCTGCCGTACTCCACGTCCGAGGGCATCCTGATCGGGCTGAGCCTGGGCAAGACCGTCTACGATCACCGGCGGCTCCGGCGCGCGTACGCGTGGGCGGCGAGGGGTGGGGCGGGGGCGCGAAGCCCGTGGGCGGTCGTGCTCGGCCTGCTCGTGAACCGGGGGCGGGCCCTGGCCGCGTCACCGTTCATGGCGCTCCTCGATCCGGAGCGAGCGCGACAGCGCCTCGAGGTGCGGGGGCTCGATCACCTGGAGGAGGCCCGACGCCGGGGCGGTGTCATCCTGCTCGGCTTCCACATGGGCATCATCATCATCCACCGGTTTCTTGCGCTCCTCGGCTACGAGGTCACCGCCGTGGGAGGCAGCGGCTGGTGGCACCGCGTTCCGTCCGTCGACGCGTCCTGGCAGGCGGTCCGGGACCGGTCGCCGACGCACGTGTGGACGGAAGCCCCCGGCTCGCGAGCCGACGCCCTCTATCGCCTGCGCCAGGCCGCGCTGTCGGGAGAAATCGTGATGATCATGGCCAGCGGGGGGCAGGGCCGCGTACTGTTCGACTTGCCGCTGCCGGGCCGGCCCCTCTCCGTCCGGGCTGGCTGGTTCGTGCTGCGACGGGCGACCGGCCTACCGACGCTCCCCGTGCTGGGTCACCTGGAGGGCGGGCGACGGGTCGTCACGATCCACCCTGCGTTGCCTGCACCGGATCCGGATGAGCGTCGCGACCGCGATGCGTGTCGGGCGACGCTGAACCCGATCCTCGAAGATTTCGTGGCGCGATTCCCCGAGCAGTGTGTCTACCTGGCGATGCACATCGACGTGCAGCCGCAGTCGGCCCCCGGTGTCCCGAGCCCGGAATCCTCCTGACGCCCGGCCCGGCACCGGCTCCGACCGGACGACGTTCGACATCAACCCTCGATGGC
>DATIEW010000512.1:0-4040 GCA_035455585.1 Vicinamibacterales bacterium
GTTACCCCGGGGCACTTCTCGACGTTCGATATCCCCCTCGTGCGCGGGCGCGGCTTTACCGACGCCGATCGCGCCGACGCGCCGGGTGTGGTGCTCGTGAGCGTCGAGGCCGCCCGGCGCTACTGGCCGGACGGTGATGCGGTCGGACGCCGCATCCGGCTGGTGGGCGCTGAGGCGCCGCTGGAAGTCGTGGGCGTGGTCGGGGATGTCTTCAACCGGCCGGAGCTGGGTGAGGCCGTCGACCCGCAGCTCTACCTGCCCTTTGCGCAGCACCCCCGGCGCGCGCTGGCATTTGCCGTCCGCGCGGCGGCAGATCCGGAAACGCTTCTCGAGCCGATCCGCGCTGCCGTTCACGCAGAGGATCCCGACCAGGCCGTGTACAACCTGCGGACGATGGCGCAGACGTTCCACGAACAGCTCGCGACCGACCGGCTGATCTTCGGAATGTTCGCGTCGTTCGCCCTGATCGCGCTGGCGCTCGCGAGCAGTGGGCTCTACGGTGTGATCGCCTATTCGGTCGCGCAGCGAACGCAGGAATTCGGAGTGCGGCTGGCCCTGGGCGCCCGGTCCGGCGACGTTGTCCGGAGCGTCGTTCTGCACGGCCTCACGCTCGCGGTGATCGGCACGCTTGCCGGCGCCGGCGGCGGCTTCGCGCTGGCGCAGGTGGTCGCGAGCATGCTGCAGGGCGTGGGGCCTGCCGATCCGGTCACCTACGCGGGCGTCGTCCTCACGTTGTTCGTCGTGGCGACGATGGCCAGTTATGTGCCCGCGCGACGGGCGATGGGCCTGGATCCGATCCGGGCGCTGCGTCGATAGCTGGCAGGGGCCCGGGGCAAGCACGGGCCGGCGCGCTTCAGAGCTCGGCGTCCCTGGTCTCCCGCGCGCCGAACAGCCCGAGGAGCGACAAAACGGCCGCGACGAACAGGTAATAGCCGACGTACTGGAGGCCGTAGTTCTGCGCGAGCCAGGTCGCGATGTACGGCGCCAGCGACGCGCCGAAGATCCCGGCGAGATTGAACGTCAGCGATGTGCCGGTGTACCGGACGGCGGTCGGGAAGAGCTCGGCCAGCACGGTGCCCAGGGGACCGTACACCAGCCCCACCAGCGCCATTCCCAGCACCATCATCAGCGTGGCTCCCGCGGCACCGGACTCGAACAGCGGGGCCATCACGAGCCCGAACACGGCGATGGCAACGGTCACCCACACCAGCGTCGGCAGCCGCCCGCGTTCGGCCAGAACGGCCGAGATGGGGATGGTCAGGGCAAAGAAGAGAATGCCGAACAGCTGGATCATCAGAAACTGCTCGCGTCCGTATCCAAGCACGGTGGTAGCCCACGACAGCGCGAAGACCGTCATGAAATAGAAGATGACGAAGGCGACCAGCGAGATCAGGATGCCGACGACGAGCGCGCGCGGATAGTCGCGCACGACGGACAGCATCGGCACCTTCACGCGCTCCTCGCGCTCGAGCGCCTTCTGGAAGACCGGCGTTTCCGAGAGGCTCAGCCTGACATACAGGCCCAGGACCACGAGCACGGCGCTGGCGAGGAAGGGGATGCGCCAGCCGAAGGAGAAGAACTGATCTTCGCTCAGCCACCGGGAGAGCGCGATAAAGACGATGCCCGAGAAGAAGAACCCGATCGGCGCGCCAAGCTGAGGGAACATGCCGTACCAGGCGCGCCGGCCCGGCGGCGCGTTCTCGGTCGCGAGGAGCACGGCGCCGCCCCACTCGCCCCCGAGGCCGAGGCCCTGGCCAAACCGGCAGGTCGCGAGCAGCAGCGGAGCGGCCACGCCGAGAGTGGCATAGGTCGGCAGCGCGCCGATGATCGCGGTCGACAACCCCATCGTCAGGAGCGCCGCGACCAGCGTCGCCTTGCGGCCGATCCGATCGCCGAAATGCCCGAAGACGGCCGAGCCGATCGGCCGCGCAAAAAACGCGATGCCGAAGGTCGCCAGCGAGGCCAGCGTGGCCGAGGCCGGGTCGGAGGCGGGAAAGAACAGCTGCGGAAAGACGAGGACCGCTGCGGTCCCGTAGATGTAGAAGTCGAAGAACTCGATGCTCGTGCCAACCAGGCTGGCAAACAGCACCTGGCGGGGGCTGTTGATCGTCCGGCGCTTTCGAGCGGTCTCTCCGGTCGCGATTGTCGCGAGGTCGGGGTGCCCCCCGGGCTGACGGATCAGCGGTGGCCGTTGCCCGCTCACCGCGATCCGCCCGGTGGTCGATCGCCACGATCTGGCGGCACCGCCAGGAACGGGTCCCCAATCCGCACAGGCATCAGCGTCACAGGTGCCGGGTCTCCATGGGCTCGATGCCATATTCTAAACCCTGAGCTCCATCGATGCCCTGTGTACTGCGTACAATCTCCAGACGATGACCTGCCCGCGGTGCGGCGAGGCGGCGGCCGGTGGCGCGCGATTCTGCGCGTCGTGCGGGCAGCCGCTTCGAACCAGCAGCGGCGACTCGACGACAGCCGCCCCGCGGGTGCCTGACCGGGGCGACGATGTCACGCGGCTCGCGTCACCAGACGAACGGAAGCCATCGTCGAGCGGGTGGCTGACCTCCTCCGATTCGATCAGCCACGGCCGCTTTACGCCGGGCACGATCCTCGACGGGCGCTATCGCATCATCGGTCTGCTCGGCAAGGGGGGGATGGGCGAGGTCTACCGCGCCGATGACCTTCGCCTCGGGCAGCCGGTTGCGCTGAAGTTCCTCCCGCCCGACATCGGGCGCGACGCGCTGCGTCTCGCGCAGTTCCACAACGAGGTTCGGATGGCGCGGCTGGTATCGCACCCGAACATCTGTCGCGTGTTCGACATCGGCGAGTTCGAGGGCCAGCTCTTTCTCTCCATGGAATACGTCGACGGCGAGGATCTGGCGACGTCGCTGCGCCGCATCGGCCGGTTTCCCGAGGACAAGGCCACCGAGATCGCCCGGCAGATCTGCGCGGGGCTGGCCGCCGCGCACGACCGCCGCGTGCTCCATCGCGACCTCAAGCCCGCGAACGTGATGATCGACGGCGCCGGCAAGGTCCGCCTGATGGATTTCGGGCTGGCGGCCAGCGGCGTCGTGGAGGACGTCCGCGCGGGCACGCCGGCCTACATGGCGCCGGAGCAGCTCGGCGGCCGCGACGTCACCGCCAGGAGCGACATCTTCGCACTGGGCCTCGTGCTGTACGAGCTGTTCACCGGCAGGCGCGCGTTCACGGCCGAGAGCCTGAACGAACTCGTCAACCAGCACCAGGCCGGACTCGTGACGCCGCCCCGCAGCGTCCTGAGCACGATCGATCCCGCGGTCGAGCGTGCGATCCTCCGATGCCTCGAACCCGATCCCGCGAGCCGGCCGTCGTCGGCGCTGGCCGTGTCGGCCGCGCTCCCGGGCGGCGATCCGCTGGCGGCCGCGCTCGCAGCGGGAGAGACGCCGTCGCCCGCGATGGTGGCCGCCGCGGGCGAAGGGGCCGGCATCGGCGGACGGGTGGCGATCCCTGTATATGTCGCCAGCGTGGCGGGCATCGTGGCGGCATATGCCCTGACGGTGACGTCGAGTCCGCTCTCGCGGCTGCGCCCCGAACTGACAGCCGAGGTGCTGGCTCAGAAGGCGCGGGAAGCGGTCCGGCAGATCGGCTACCTCGACCGGCCGCGCGACGAGGCCTACGGCTTCGAATGGGACGTCGAGGTCGTGGACTACATCCGCGAGAACGATGTCCCTTCCCCGCGATGGGAGCAGGTCCTGTCGAACAGACCGTCGCCGCTGCGCTTCTGGTACAGACGGAGCCCCGCGCCGATGACGGCCGTGGAATTCCATCACGATCTGCTGACGCCGGGCATCGTCACACCGCACGATCCGGCCCCGATCGTGTCGGGCATGATTCAGATGACGCTGGACCATCAGGGTCTGCTGACGTTCTTCGAGGCGATCCCGCAGCAGGTCCGGACCGGGGACGGAGCCCCCGCGGCGATCGACTGGACGGCGCTCTTCACGCTCGCAGGACTCGACCCCGGAGAGCTGGAGCCGGCGGCTCCCCGGTGGAACTGGCTGGCC
>DATIEW010000513.1:0-3758 GCA_035455585.1 Vicinamibacterales bacterium
AGGAGCCGCGGCCCTCGCGTCCCGCTGCCATGCCGATGAACACGCCGAGCGTGGCGAGGACAATCGACACGACGGTGTCGAGGTGGGCCAGCGCCGCCTCCGACAGCACCCCCAAGACCCTCGGGCCGAGCAGGATCCCGAGCGGGATGAATACCATGACGGGCGCCGTGAACGGCCGCAGGCCCAGCGCCGCCTTGCTTCTCAGCGGCGCGGCCATGCGGTTCCAGAGGCGTGTCGCCGGCGTCACGGCTTCTCCACCGCGATGACGCGCTGGCTCCCGTTCCGCCGCACGGTGACCAGCAGCGAATCTCCGGCGGGAGTCTTGCGGAACGCCCCGCGGACGGCCGCCGGGTTCGGCGCCCGCAGTTGGTCGAGCGAGACGACGATGTCCCCCTGGCGGAGGCCGGCGCGGCCGGCGGCGCCGCCCGGTTCCACGGTAACCACTTCGGAGCCGACGCCGGCCAGGCCGCGGAGAACGGCCCCCAGATCGCCGGTCCGCGCCGGCGGCTCGTGCTCCGCGTCGACCGCGGTGAGGGCCACCGTATGGGGCTCGCCGCGGCTCACGACCGAGAGCGTCACCGCCTCGCCCGGCGTGCGGCTCTGCGCGACCCGCTGAAAGCCGGCGACCGTCGTCACGCCGATTCCATCCACCGACTGAATCACGTCGCCCGGCACCAGATCCACGCTGCCGGCGAGCGACGGATCGACGTAGCTCACCATCACCCCCTTGTCCGCGCCTGCTGCCTTCGACAGTGCCGCAGTCAGCGGTTGCACGTCGATCGGCAGATCGCTGCGGGGTGAGGGAACCGGCGGTGCGGCATTCACGACGGCGCGGAGCACGGCCGCCGGGAGGACCGTGAGGGTGCCTTCACTGTCAGCCACCAGCCCGATGAAGGTCCCGTCCAGCGAGAACACCGCCGAGCCGGCCGAGAGGGTCTGTTGAACCGCGGCGATCGACAGGACCGGATCGGACCAGCGCGGCTCGGCGAAGAACTCGGTACGTCCGACATATACAGGCCGCACGGCGGGTCCGAGCGCCGTCGCCTCGACCACCGCGACATAGCGTGGGCCGGGCCGCGCCGCAGCCGATGGCATGGCGGCCACCCTGTCCGGACGATCGGGGACCTTCACCACCACCAGTTCCCGCACGGCGTCGCGTGCGGCGATCTGCGGCGGCCGCTCCGTGCCGACGGAAACCAGGCGACTGTCGCCCGGCAGGATGGCCACCGCGCGAGCCGGCGCGAGGCGCGGTGCAGGCACGTACGCCATGACGCCGTTCGTCTGCGCGCCGAGCACTTCGGTCGTCGGCGCGATCCGGCGCTCCAGGTCCGCCATGATGGCGGCCAGCTCGTCGAACGTCGCGCGCGCGGCCAGCCGTTCCAGCGGCGCCGGCGTGGGCTCCGACGCCTGCCGGGCAGCGTCGGGGAAGCGGAAACGGGCCAGCAGGAACAGCATCCCGACCGACACCGCGATGGTCGTGAGGAGCAGCCGGGTTTCCCGGCGCGCCACCCGCGGGCGGACCTCCGCCGGCCCCTGACTGGTTTCGAGCATCCCGCAATGTACTGCAGAGACGGCCGCCGGGCCAACATCTCACGTTGCTGCAGCTGAGTGCTGACTGTCATGATTGCGGCCGAATACCACCGTAATCATGAAAGTCAGCGCGTGGCCTCCCCTGGTATGGCAGAATCTTGACTGACATGAGGGGCATGCCGGGGCCAGCCCGTCCGTTGATCGTGGTGTCGAACCGCGAGCCCTACCTGCACGCGCGGAGGCCGGATGGTTCGATCGTGGCCGTGCCGACGACGGGCGGTGTGGCCGTGGCCCTCGATGCCCTGATGCGGGAGCGCGGCGGGACCTGGATCGCGCACGGTGCCGGCAAGGCCGACAGAGAGGTCGTCGACGCAAACGACCGGGTGAGGGTGCCGCCCGATGCGCCGGCCTATACGCTGCGGCGGATCTGGCTGACCCACGAAGAAGAGCGCAGGTACTACAACGGCTTCGCGAACGAAGGTCTCTGGCCGCTGTGCCACATCGTCCACGTTCGGCCGGTGTTCCGCTCCGAAGACTGGGCGACGTACCGCGCCATCAACACTCGTTTCGCGCGAGCGATCGCGGAAGAGCTCTCTGATGCGGCTCCACCCGTGTTCATCCAGGACTATCACCTGGCGCTGACCGCCGCGGAGCTGCGTCGAGAGCGCCCCGACGTCAGGACGGCGTTCTTCTGGCACATTCCCTGGCCGCATCCCGATCGGCTGCGCATGTGTCCCTGGCGGCTGGACATCATGAAGGGACTGCTGGCCAATGACCTGCTCGCGTTCCAGCTCGAGCGGGACCGCCGGAACTTCCTCCTGGGCGTCCGCGACGAGCTGCCGGCGGAGCCGGATCGGGGCAAGATCCGGCTCAATGGCAGGACCACACGCGTCGTGGCGGCGCCAATCGGCGTCGATTTCGATCGCATCCAGGAGGTCGCTGCGGATCCAACGCTGTTCGGAGAAACGGAGCGTCTCCGCCGCGAGCTGCGTCTCGACGATCCCGACGTGAGCATCATCGGCATCGGCGTGGACCGCCTCGACTATACGAAGGGCATCCCGGAGCGGCTGGAGGCCATCGATCGGCTGCTGAGCATACGCCCCGATCTCCGCTCCCGCCTTGCGTTCGTGCAGATTGGCGTGCCGTCCCGTTCGCGGATCGCCAGCTACGCGAAGATCGAGAGGCGGATAGACGCGCAGGTGGCCGACATCAACGCGAGGCACGGGGAGAGTCCCGATCGAGGGCCGATCCGGTATCGCAAGTCGGCGCTCAAGATCCGCCGCCTCGTCGCGCTCTACCGGCTGGCCGACTTCTGCGTCGTCAGCTCCCTGCACGACGGGATGAACCTCGTGGCGAAGGAATTCGTGGCGGCACGCGATGACGGCGACGGCGTGCTGGTGCTGAGCGAAATGACCGGCGCGGCGCAGGAGCTGAAGGACGCGCTCATCATCAACCCGTACCACATCGACGGGTTCGCCGCCGCCATCGAACGCGCGATTGGCATGCCGCGGGACGAGCGTGCCGCACGGATGCGGGCGCTCCGCCGGGTCGTGGCCGGACACGACGTGTTCCTCTGGGCCTCCGACATCCTCGAGAGTCTCGAGCAGGCCGGAGACCGGGCGGGCGACGGGCCAGGTTCGGACGCGGTCGCTCTTGCCGGTCCCGCGGGCCGTATCCGAATCGATGCCGGCTGACCTCGCGCGGCGCGCGGCGTCCACGGTCGCGCGCATGGCCGCCGGTCGACGCCTTCTCCTGCTCCTCGACTTCGACGGGACGCTCTGCGAGTTCGATCCGGACCCCGCGGCGGTGTGGCTCGCCGCGGCCCGGCGCGACCTGCTGCTCGGTCTGCAGCGCAGCAGGGCGATCACGCTGGGGATCGTCAGCGGCAGGCGGCTCGACGACGTCCGGCGGCGCACGCGGCTCGCGCCGGGAGCGTACTATGCCGGCCTTCACGGTCTGGAGATCGAGGGGGACGGCGTGCACTTCGTTCATCCAGACGTCGCGACGACGCGCACCGTCGTCGAGCGCCTGGTCGTGCGGCTGGAGACCGAATTCGCCGATCTGAAGGGGGTATTCGTCGAGAACAAGGGACTGTCGGTCGCCGCGCACTACCGCGACGCGCAACCCGAGGTTGGGGCACAGGTGCCGCCCGCCGTCGAGCGGGTGGCGCGCGACGAGCTGGCCTCGGGCCGGCTCAGGGTGATGCGCGGAGCCTGCATGGTGGAACT
>DATIEW010000514.1:0-5881 GCA_035455585.1 Vicinamibacterales bacterium
CGACTCCCTCAGCTCGCCAACCTGCAGCGTGATGGCGCGATCCCAGTCGCCCGCGTTCCGCAGCTCGAACTCGTGGCGAAGCGAGCGGAAGCCCGGGAGCGTGGCCGACAGCACGTACTTGCCAGGTCCTACGGGAGCGAACTCGAAACGCCCGCTCGCGGTGGAAACCACCACCTGTGTGATCTCGTTCGCATCCACGAGCGTCACCTCGACGCCCGGCATCACGCCACCGGTGACGTCGTAGATGGTTCCGGTCAGCGGCGCCGGACCGGCCTGCCGCGCACGAACGGACGCGACGGCCAGCGTGACGAGCAGGAGCACGGCGCCGAGCGCGGCCATGGCGCGCCGCGAGGGCGCCTGGCGGTCGAGTCGGGGGTCCAACATGGCGGCAATCCTCCTCTCAAGGGTCGACGGGTGAGCCATCGGCATCGCCGATGCCCAGGTGGAAGCGTGACGACGGCACTGGCTCGCGAGGGCGAGCAGGTGAGCGGCGTACTCACGCCCGTCCACCCCCATCCCGAGCACCTCGTCGTCGCACGCCTGCTCGCTCTCGCGGCGCAGGCGCATGCACACCATCCACGCGAGCGGATTGAACCAGAGGATCGCGCGCAGCGTCTCGGCGCCAATCTGCACGATCCAGTCGTGACGGCGGATGTGCGCCAGCTCGTGGCAGAGGACGGCGTGCACACGATCCAGCGTCCAGTCCCGGACGTGGTGCGGCAGGAGCACGTGCGGCCGAACGATTCCCCACGTGGCGAGCAGATCCGGTGAATCGGTACGAGAGATGACGATTCGGCGCGTCAGCCCGTAGCGGCCCGCAATGGTGGCGAGAATGTGGAGCCATCTCCCGTCCTCGACGCGCGAGGCACGCGCGGCCACGCGTGCCACCCGCACCAGGCCCGCGATCAGCCTGCCTGCGGCGACAAGGACACCGGCGAGCCATCCGAAGACGATGGGGGAGAGCGTTCCGGGGATGGATGGCTGGAGCGCAACCATGGTGGGTGGCTCCGCAGTGGATGCGGGACTCACCGCGGGACCCGCGTCGATCGCGCGCGCGGGCAGCGTGACGTTCCACTCCGGCAGCGCCAGGCCGACGGGCACGACGAGAGCCGCCGCAAGCAGCGCGGCCGCGAGCACGCGATGCCGGAGGGCGGCCGAGCGTTTCGCAAGACCCAGTCGGAGCAGCAGGCCGACGCCGAGCACGATCGACGGCTGGATCGCAAGGGCGACGAGCAGCGTCATCGCCGCTCGCTCCTGGCGTTCCTCACCAGCTCTTCGATGCGGGCGTTCTTCACCAGGTCCTCGATGCGGGCCAGCTCCTCGTCCGAGACGCGGGAGGCCTCGCCCCCGAGCAGCGCCGCGACCGCTTTCGCGGTCGAGCCCTCGAAGAACGTGTCCACCAGGTGCTTCAGCGCCGACCGGCGCGCGGAGCGCCTGGGAACCGTCGGCGTGTAGACGAAGCGCAGCCCCTCTTCCTCGTGCCTGACGTGGCCCTTGCGCTCGAGGACCCGGAGCTGCGTCCGGACGGTGGAGTATCCCGGGGCCTCGTCGAGCCGTTCCATCACCTCAGCCGCCGTGGCCCGGCCGAGTCGGTACAGCACGTCCATGATCTGCCGCTCGCGCTTCGTCAGCAGCGCCGGCGCGCGCCTGGCGGACATGCGAGTTTTATAACACCTCTGCGAATTTTGTAACACCTCGGACGGATGATGTCAACATCCCCCACGCGGGAACTTCAGGACAGCTCCTTCGCCATGCCGACGAGCGTCGTCACCGTACGCCAGTTGCGGGCGGTCGCCTCGACGCCCAGGAGCCGCTCGGCCCGCGCGGCGAGTTTCGACGTGCCGAACCCGCCCGGCGTGTGGAGGTAGAACACCGTTCCCTTCAGCTCGAATCGCTCCGTCCTGGCCCTGAGCGCCTCGAGCGACTTCAGGTCCGGCTTCTTGGGCGGGTCCGCCAGGAAGAAGAGATGAACGGTCTTCGGATGCTGATCAGCGTCGGGGTAGGGATTCCCGGCCGCCGCCTTCTCGAGCTCGCTGCGCGTCAGCACGAGCACGCGCGGCGCGAAGCCATGGCTTTTCGAGACGGCGGCCGTCACCTGCTTCGCCAGACGCCCGGCGTCGGACGCCGCGCTGCGGAACACGGCATTGCCGCTCTGAATGTAGGTTTCGACGCCGACGCAGCCGTGCTTCTCGAGAAGCCGCTCGAGGTCCTTCATCGGAAGGCGGTTGCTGCCGCCGACGTTGATCCCGCGAAACAGGGCGATGTAGGTGTGCATTCCCTCGAAAGTATACGGTCGACTGAACTCTTAATTCTTTCATTGACAGCCGGCCCAGGTCCTGATATAGTTCCGGCCCATTAATTCTTAAAATATTAAGAGTACGGCCATGGCACGCAGACGATCTCCGGCTCTCACCGACGCGGAAGCCCGCGTCATGTCGGTGCTGTGGCACCGGAAGACTGCAACCGTAGGGGAGGTCGTCGTTGCGCTGAAAAGGACGCACGCCGTGACCTACAGCACCGTCCAGACGATCCTCCGGATTCTCGAAGCGAAGGGCTACGTCACGCACGACAAGGTCGCCCGGGCGTTCGTCTATCGGCCGCTCGTCGACGAGCGTCAGGCCCGCCACCGGGCGCTGCGGCATCTCGCCGCGCGTCTCTTCGAGGGGTCTCCGAGTCTGCTCGTGCTGAACGTCCTGGAGGATAAAGACATCGACCGGGCGGAGCTGAAGCGGCTGAAGAAGCTGATCGGAGACGTTTGAAAGGAGATGACGTGGACGCCATCGCGAACTGGCTATGGCAGGGTTGCCTCGTCGCAGTCGCCTCCGCTATGATGCTCCGGCTTCTGGAGCGTGCACGGGCGCACGCGCGTTGCCTGAGCTGCTGGGCGGCGCTCCTGGCCGTTCTGGTCCTGCCGCTGGCTCCTCTCGTCCAGGGAGCGGCGGCGCCGGTGCACGGCTTTGCCGACCCTGCTGGACCGCAGGGTTCCCTGGTTTCGGTGCCAGGCGTGTGGTGGACGTCGGGCTGGGCGGTCATCGCGCTGTGGGCGGTCTGGTCGAGCGTGCACGGTGCGCGCTTCGCCGGAGCACTCCGGGCTATTCGCCGTGCCAGGAAACACTGTCGACCCCTTCCGTCCGATCTGGAGGCGCGGCTGCACCACTGGACGCGGGTGCGGGGAACCGGGCGCCGGACACGGCTGGTGGCCTGCGAGGAGGCGCGCGCTGCCGCCGTGCTCGGCTGCGGGTCACCTGTCATCGGCATCGCGCCCGCGCTCGTTCGACACCTCACGGCGGACGAGCTCGATCGGATCGTCATTCACGAGTGGGCGCACGTGCAGCGTCGCGACGACCTGACGAACGTCCTCCAGCTGGCCGCTCGGGCGATCGCTGGCTGGCACCCTGCCGTCTGGTGGATCGATCGACGGTTGCAGGTCGAGCGCGAGGTCGCTTCCGACGAGATGGCCGTCGCGGCGACGGGTTCCGCCAGGTGCTACGCCGCTTGCCTCGTCAAGCTCGCGGCCCTGCCGGCCGCGAGCTTCAAGACGCTGCCGGCGCTGGGGGCGCTATCGTCGCCGGCGCTTGCGGAGCGCGTTCTCAGGCTCCTGTCGCCGAAACCCCCGGCTTCTCCGGCGTGGTCGAGGAGCGCCGCCGTCGCCAGCATCGTGGCGCTTGTCGCGCTATCACTGAATGTGAGTGCGGTACGTCTGGTCGGGGCTGCCGTCGACTCGCCGCGTGCGCTGTTGTCGCAACGGGACACGGGTCGACCGGCCGCGCAGGCACAGCCCGATCGACCGAAAGAGAGGGAAACGCCTGTGTCGGTCGTCGCGGTTGTCCAGTCAGGGACTGCAAGCCAACCGGACCACCGCGTTCGCCGGCAGCTGTCGAAATCTCGCCGTCCCTCAGGCGATCTCACGAGTCACCCCGTTGCGACGGTGCACGACAGGAGCGCATCTCGAGCAGACATCTTCGCCGCGATGGATTCCGTGGCCGTCGCCCCTCCTCCGCCGGTACCGAGCGCCGCACCGGCGCCCGCTCCTGATGCCGGGGATCCTACGGAGCGGACAGAGGCCGCGGCGTCACGCCCACCAGGTCTGCCGCCGCCGTTCCCAGTCAGCGCACAGCCGCTGGCCGCTGACACGCGGTCAACGTCGCCGTGGGACGCAGTCACCAACGCAGGGGTTGCAACTGGGCAGGGTTCGAAACGGGCCGGCCTGGCGACCGCGGGATTCTTCAGCCGGCTGGGCAAGCGGATCGCCGGCTCTTTCTGAGGAACGACGCATGCGTATTCATCTCGTCAATCCGAGCGATGTCTCCTTCGGCACGGCGGTCATCACGCCGCGCTGGCTGTACGTGCTCGCGGCCGCCACGCCGGAGCGACACGGCACCCCCGTCATCATCGACGAAACACTCGAGCCGTTCGATGCAGAGACCGTGTGCACGGGCGATGTGGTCGGGATCGGCATTCACACGGGCAATGCGCTCCGCGGATACCACGTCGGACGGCTGGCGCGCGCGCGCGGTGCGTTCGTGGTGTTCGGCGGCATTCACGCCACGCTGTTTCCCGATGAGGTCCGGCAGCATGGAGACGCGCATGCCGTGGTGACCGGCGACGGCGACCTCGTCTGGGCGGGTATCCTGAGCGATTGCGAATCCGGCGCGCTGAAGCGCGAGTACGACGGGGGGCGGGTCGACGGCGACGGGTTCCTGCCCGCCAGATGGGACCTCCTGCAGGCCGATCGCTACATGTGGGGATCCGTGCAGACCGTTCGCGGCTGTCCCAAGCACTGCTCGTTCTGTTCGGTGTGGCGCACCGACGGCCAGAAGCCCAGGCAGCGCCAGGTCGCCGCGGTGATTCGTGAGATCGTCGCGCTCCGGCGCAAGGGATTCCGTTTCATCGCGCTGGCCGACGACAACTTCTACCCGGTGACGCTGGCCGATCTGGCGGCCGCGGATCGCCGCGCGGACAAGCGCCAGCTCGCCGCGCTGACGGCGCTTCGTGACGAGCGTTTCGAGCTGATGGCGCACCTCGAGCAGCTGCCCGACGACATGGTGTTCTACACCCAGATCACGATGGAAGCGGCTGAGGATCCGGCGTTCCTCGACGCGATGCGGCGCGCCCGGATTCGCGGCGCGCTCGTCGGCGTCGAGTCCGTCACGCCGGAGGGACTCAAGGCCATCTACAAGGATTTCAACCACGCCGGCGAGGCGCTCGTCTCGCGGCTGCAGGCGTTCCGCGACCAGGGTGTTCACGTCCTCGGATCGTTCATCTTCGGCCTTCCGACCGACACGGCGGACACCTTCGAGGCAACCGCCGATCTGGCACAGCGCGCTGGCGTGTCGTTTGCCCAGTTCGTGATGCTCACGCCGTTTCCCGGCACGGTCGACTTCGCAAAATGGGAGCGCGAATCGACAGATGGTCCGTCGATCAACGGGGTCCCGCTTACGCGGTACTGGCTGATACCTCCCTCCGACCGACCGAAGGTCTATTCGCCACACCCGACGATGTCGGCCGAGGAGATCCGGACACGCACGCAGCAGGTATGGGACCGCTTCTACACTTTGTCCGCGATCTGGGCCCGTTCCGCGTGCGTCCGGTCGATTCGCGCGCGCCTGGCGTTCGTGCTGATTTCGAAGCTGTACCGACAGATGTACGCCAACACGGGTATCGCGACCGACAGCGCGCGTGTGGCGCGCTCGGCGCTGCGTGCGCGCTGGCTCGCCAGAGCCGTTCGGCAGCTTTTCGTCGCCGCACCGATGCCGGACCTCGAGGAACCTCGCCTGCCGTCGGGCACCGGCAACCGGAACGGTGTTGCCCTGCGGGTCATATCATGAGGAGTATCTGGACCGCGCGCACGGCGCGCCCGCGAGGGAGCGGCGCGGGGTCT
>DATIEW010000515.1:0-5411 GCA_035455585.1 Vicinamibacterales bacterium
GACAACAACCAGATGCGCAAGCTGCCGGCGCCGAGCGCCGCCGACACGCTGCGCGTGCACGCCGTGTCGCGGCTCGTGCTCGACAACATCCCCCACGTGAAGGCGTTCTGGATCGCCACCGGCGTGGAGGTGGCGCAGATGGCGCTCTGGTTCGGCGTGGACGACCTCGACGGAACCGTGCAGGAAGAGAAGATCTATCACATGGCCGGCGCCAGGACGCCCGAATCGATGAGTACGGCGGATATCCGGCGGGTCATCCGCCGTGCGGGCCGCGAGCCCGTCGAGCGCGATACGCTCTACAACGTCGTCACGGGCCCGGAGGCACCGGATGTGGCGCCCGTTCCGGGCGTGCGCCCGGCTTCGAGCGTCGCCCAACTGGTACAATGAAAAACGGGTCGCGGCCGACATGGACATCAAGCTGCTGACGGAGGTCGAAAAGGCCAGCATCGGCGAGCGCCAGCCGCTCCCCGAGCGATACCTGCGCCTCTCGGACGACGAGATGGACGCACGGATTGCCGAGGCGAAGCGCACGCTCGGCGAGCGGCTGGTGATCCTCGGCCATCACTATCAGCGCGACGAGGTGATCCGGTTCGCCGATTTCACGGGCGACTCGCTGAAGCTCGCGCGCGCGGCGGGCAGCCGCGGCGCGGCCGAATACATCGTGTTCTGCGGCGTTCACTTCATGGCCGAGAGCGCCGATATCCTCCGTGCGCCACACCAGAGAGTGGTCCTGCCCGACCTGGCCGCGGGCTGCTCGATGGCGGACATGGCGGCGCCGGATCAGCTCGAGATGTGCTGGCGCGAGCTCGACGAGATGGGCATCGCGACCGACGCCGGCCCCGACGGCCGCGCCGGCGTCGTCCCGGTCACCTATATCAACTCCTCGGCGGCCATCAAGGCGTTCTGCGGGGAGCACGGTGGAATAGTCTGCACCTCGACCAATGCCGCCGGCGTCATGCGGTGGGCGTGGGAGCGCGGCGCGAAGCTGCTGATGCTCCCCGATCAGCACCTGGGCCGGAACACCGCGTTTCGAATGGGCGTGCCGCTCGATCAGATGGTCGTCTGGGATCCGGACGAGATCTGGGGCGGACTCGATCCCGATCGGGTGAACGCGGCGAAGCTGATCCTCTGGAAGGGGCACTGTTCGGTCCACACGCGGTTCACCGTCCAGCAGGTCGAGGCCTTCAGGAAGAAGTACCCCGATGGAAGGGTCGTCGCGCACCCCGAGTGCACGTTCGACGTCGTGCAGGCGGCCGACGAGAGCGGATCGACCGAGTTCATCATCAACACCGTCAGGAACAGCCCGGAAGGCAGCGTGTGGGCGGTCGCCACCGAGATTCACCTCGTCAACCGCCTGAGGCACGAGGTGGCGCCCGGACGGACCGTCGTGACGCTCGACCCGTTCGGCTGCCTGTGCTCGACGATGTTCCGGGTTTCGCCGAACCACCTCCTGTGGGTGCTCGAAGGCCTCGTCGACGGCACGGTCCACAACCAGATCGTCGTCCCGGACGCTCAGAAGTCGCTCGCCCGCCTCGCGCTCGACCGAATGCTTCAGGTGCCCTAGTGTCGGGACACCAGCTCCTCGCCGGAGCACCTCACGCCGAAGACCCACATCGACAATCGCTCTGGTTTCCGGAGACTTCCGCGCGGTAAGATCGCCGGATTGACCGTTTGAGAAGGAGAGATTCGATGCCGCACGAAGTTCCGCCCCTGCCCTACGCCTACAACGCGCTGGAGCCGCATATCGACGAACAGACGATGAGGATCCACCACGACAAGCATCATGGCGCGTACGTGACCAACCTGAACGCGGCGCTGGAAAAGCACCCGGAGCTGCAGAAGAAGAGCATCGAGGACCTCCTGCGGGGCATCAACTCGGTGCCGGAGGACATCCGCACGGCCGTGCGCAACAACGGCGGAGGGCACGCGAACCACACGATGTTCTGGGAGATCATGGGGCCGGGGAAGGGGGGCGCCCCGGCGGGCGCGCTCGCCGACGCGATCAAGTCGTCGTTTGGCAGCTTCGATGCCTTCAAGGATCAGTTCACCAAGGCTGGCATCGGCCGGTTCGGGAGCGGCTGGGCCTGGCTGATCGACGCTGGCGGCAAGCTGGCGATCGAGAGCACCGCAAATCAGGACAGCCCGTCGATGGAAGGCAAGAAGATCGTGATGGGGCTCGACGTGTGGGAGCACGCCTACTATCTGAAGTACCAGAACCGCCGGGCCGACTACATCTCTGCCTGGTGGAACGTGGTCAGTTGGGAGGCGGTGGCGAAGCGATATAAGGGATAAGGGACACGGACAAGGAATAAGGGATAAGGGATAAGGCAGAAGGGACAGCGAGAGGCACCGAGAACACGGAGGCTGTCGTGGCGGCATGACGAGGCGCGTCCGGCTCGGCGCGTTTTCAAAGTCGATCTTCGGCGAGCTTGTCGAGCTCCCGGACGATCTCGTCGTGCGCGGGGAATTCCCTCTGGTTTTCGGCGATGAACGAGTAGCGGATGCTCCCGCGGCGATCGATGAGAAACAGCGCCGGCCGGGCGATGTTCCAGGCGTCCAGGCCGAAACGGTGCCAGACGCCGTACTTCTTCACCACTTCACGCGATTCGTCGATCAGGATGTCGAACGGCAGGCCTGTTTCCTCGATGAACCGCCGCACGGCAGCCGATTTCTGCGCCACGACGACGACCGTCGAGACGCCGCGGGCCGCATAGGCCGGAGTGTTCTGCGCAAGCTCGCCGAACCGGCGGCGGCAGTTCGGTCACCAGGTGCCGCGGTGGAACGTCACGATTACCGGTCCTTTCCTCAGATACTCGTCGAGCGAGCGCAGGTCCCCCTTCTGCGTGGGCAGGCTGAATGGCGGCGCGGTGGCGAGGTCGGATCTTCGGGCCATGGCCACTAGAACAGCGTCACGTCGACCACCTCGCCCGCCTCGACGATATCGGTCTGCGCCGGGATCTCGATGTAGCCGTCGGCCTGCGACATGCTCGTGATGTCTCCGGAGGCCTTGAACGCTGGCACGGCCGCGCCGTCCGCGATGCGGACGGTATAGAACTGATGCCGCCCCGTCGTGGACACGATCCGCCGCGCGAGCGGCATCCGCACCGTCTGCGGCCGATACTCGGGAAGCCGCGCCATCCGCCGCAGCGCCGGCACGAGCAGCATGTAGGCGTTCGACAGGCAGGAGGTCGGGTAGCCTGGCATCCCGAGCACGGGCCGGCCGTCGATCGAGCCGAAGACGGTCGGCTTCCCTGGCTTCACGGCGATCCCGTGGAAGATCACCTGCCCCGACTGCCGCAGCATGTCCAGGATCAGATCCCGTTCGCCCACCGAGCTTCCGCCGGAGAACACGAGCATGTCCTCCCGGCTCGCGGCGGCGACCGCGGCGGCCAGATCCTCCATCGTGTCGGGCGCGGTCGGGTGCGCGACCGCGGCGCCGCCGTGCGCCTCGATCACCGCCGAGAGCGTGAACCGGTTGATGTCGTAGATCTGCCCGGGGCCGAGCGGCTGCCCTGGTTCCACGATTTCGTTGCCCGTCGAAAGGATCGCGATGCGCGGTCTGGCGTACACCTCGACTTCCAGGACGCCGGTTGCCGCCAGCGCGCCGATGCGGCTCGGGTTCAGGACGTCGCCCGCGCGCATCAGCTGCTGCCCGGACGCGATGTCCGCCGCGCGGCGGCCGACGTGCTGCCGCGGGTAGACCGGCGTGAGCACGCGAACCTCCCCGTCGGACCCCTTCTCGGTCTCCTCGACCATCACGACGGCGTCCGCGCCGTGCGGCAGCGGCGCGCCGGTGGCGACCTCGACGCATTCCCCGTGCTTGACGTGGCGCATCGGCACCTGGCCCGTGTAGACCTTCTCGATGCAGATGAACGTCCGCGGATCGTACTGGCTCGCGCCGAACGTATCCTCGGCGATGACGGCGTAGCCGTCCATCGCAGCGCGGTCGAAGGGCGGCACGTCGAGCTCGGCCGCCGCGGCCGAGGCGATCACCCTGCCGTCCGCCTCTCTGATCGCGATGCGCTCGGTGCGCTCGATCGGCGCCGCCGCGTCGAGCAGCAGGCGGCGCGCGTCTTCGAGCGAAATGGTGTCGGTGATGGGACGCATCATCGCCGCAGCTCCCGGACGACGTGGCCGATCTCGGGGAGGATCAGCCTCTGCATCGCAAGCCGGACCGCCGCCTCCGACCCCGGAAGCGTGAACACCGCCGTGCGGCCCATTGTTCCCGCGCACGCCCGGCTGAGCATGGCCGCCGCGCCGATCTCCTGATAGCTGAGCATCCGGAACAGCTCGCCGAAGCCGTCGAGCCGCTTGTCGAGCAGCGCCGCGATGACCTCGTACGTGCCGTCGCGCGTCGTGATGCCCGTGCCGCCGGTCGTGATGATGACTTCCGCCGTGGACTGCTGGCCCTTGACGGCTCCCCGCACGGCCGCCGGGTCGTCGCGCACGATGCGCCGGCCGATCACCTCGTGTCCCGCCGACGTCAGCATCTCGACGATGGCGCGGCCGCTCGTATCGTCGGCCGCTGTGCGCGAGTCGCTGATCGTCAGCACGAAGCAGCGCACGGACCGCGGCGCGTCCGCCCGATGAGCGTCGGAGCTCACGCGCTGATTATAGCGACAGTCGCCTGCCCCCGGGCCGGGCGTGCCAAACTCCCAACTCCCAACCTTCAACTCCCAATTCCAGAGACTTGGAGGCACACAAGTGCTTTTCGGAGTTGGGAGTTGGCCGTTGGGAGTTGGACATTGGGCGTTGACGTGTGTCGCGGGGTGTCAATCGGCGGGCAGCGCTGTCAGCGGATCGGTTCTGGCAGCCCGGCCGGCCGAAACGGTTGCGGACGTGTGCCGGGTACACGTGCAGGAGCGCGCGGAAAAGCTGCGGTCCACGTCGCGCCATGGTCAACCCCGCGGCGCGGTCGCGCGTCTCCGCGGCCGGCCGAGCAGCGCCTCGAGCCGCGCGGTCTCGGCCGCCAGGACCAACCGGCCCAACGAGGTCGGCCGATAGTACCGGCGACGTTCGTCGTCGTCGCGCTCGGGCGCGTCGACTTCTTCGACGAGGCCGTCATCGAGAAGCCGTCTCAGGTGTCGATAGAGCGGGCCTGTGTCCAGGCGGAGCGCGCCGCCCGACTCTTCGCGGACCGCCTGCGCGATTGCGTAACCGTGACGCGGCGCGCCATCGAGCACGACGAGGATCGCAAGCACGGCCGGACTGAGGGGCAGGAACGTGTCGGGAGCTGGAGGTCGCCGCCCGCGCATCTGAATACATTTTGTATCTATACAAATTGTTGTGTCAAGACGGTCCGGCCGCTCCGTAGGGAGCTGGCAGTTGGCAGGCCTACGACCTGCTGTTGGCCTTCGGGAGTTGGGAGTTGGAGACTGGGCGTTGATCGGCGGCGCCCGCGGTAAGATGCC
>DATIEW010000516.1:0-2244 GCA_035455585.1 Vicinamibacterales bacterium
CGGCCCTCAGCTTGTCCCCGGCGGCGCGGTCGCCCATGACCTTGTGCCACGTCTGGGTCATCAGGTGCGAGTTGTGGGGGGCGTGCCCGAGCGCGTGCACGAATTCGTGGGCCGCGATCACCTCGGCCATGCCGGTCCCGGCGTCCCGTATGCCGCCCGGCGTATTGATCGTGAGCTTGACCGGCAGGCGCACTTCGGCGCGGAGCAGTCTGCCCGCTCCGTCGGTCTCGGCGCTGGTCTTGCCGTGCACCGCGGTGCCGACGATGCTGGGATCGGTCTTGACGGTGATGGTCGGGCCTGCCCCGTTCACCGCCAGCGCGACGTTGATCCCCTTTCGCTTGAACAGCACGTTCAGATCCTTGACCGCCTCCTTGCACGCCGGAGCCCAGTAGGTTCCGACGCCGTCCAGCTTCACGTTCACTGCAGCCATCACCGCCCCCCGTGCCGTGTCAGGCGTTCGTTCCTAACCCGCGCGTCCCGGCCACTGCCGCCAGCAGACGAATCACGGGAAAGGAGCGTAATTGCCGAACCCGTCCCGGTCAACGCGTCCACCGAGCGCGACTTCGCCCAGCCAAGCTGGCCACACTTCGCTTCCTTGCCCACGCGAGGAGCGGGAGGGCGGACGAGCGTGCCGCCGGCCCAGGGTCGATTCGACGACGCGATCGAGCCATGGGCCGCGACGCGGTCCTGGGATCGCCCTGCCGCGCCTATGCACTCTCCTCCACCAGGTCGGTGTCGAATTCGGCGAGCGTGGCGCGCAGTTCGGAGCGATCGGACAGGCTGTGCAGCCGGGCGATCAGGCGATCGAGCCTGGGCATCAGGAAGATCAGATAGCGGGTCGGTTCGGCGGCCACGCGATAGGTGTGGGGCACGCCCGCCGGCACCAAGACCGTGGTGCCCGCGGGAGCCTCGACCTCGCGATCCGCAAAGCGGAACCGCAGCGATCCCTTGAGCACGTGCCATGCCTCGTCGTCGGAACGATGCACGTGCAGATACGAGGGGCCGGACTCGGTCCACTCGTGGACCACCAGGGACGTCCAGACGGCGGCGATCGGCGGGAAGCCTGGCCCGGCCACGATCGGCGCGGGTGGGGATTCGTTCTTGCCCTGTGCCATCGGCATCCTCCTCACAGCACCTCGCGGTTGACGACCATCGACGGGTCGAGGCTGCCGTCGATGCCGGCGAGCACGTTGCGCGCGGTCGAGATCGCCATGCGGATCGCGGCTTCCTTGCTGAGCCCGGCGCTGTGCGGGCTGAGGATTACGTTCTCGAGCGCGAACAGCGGGTGGTTTTCCGGCGGCGGCTCCGCCTCGAAGACGTCGAGCGCGGCGCCGGCGATTGTTCCCGAAGTCAGGGCGTCGTGCAGCGCGGTCTCGTCGACGATGCCGCCGCGCGCGGCGTTGATCACGAAGGCGTGGGCCGGCAGGGCGGCGAGCTCGGCGCTGCCGATCAGGCCGCGGCTCTCCGCCCCGAGCGGCAGGTGCACTGTCAGCACGTCGGTCTCGGGGAGGACCGCCTGGAAGTCGGGCACCGAGCGGTAGTCGCCCGCGCCCTCGATCACGTTCGCCTGGACGTACGGATCATAGACGCTGACCTGCATGCCGAAGGCGGCGCAGCGCCTGGCGACCTCGCGCCCGATCCGGCCGAAGCCCATGACCAGGACGCGCCGGCCGAGCAGATCGACCGCATGGAGGCCGTTGCGCACGGCCCACTGGCCTTCCCGGGTCGCGCGATCGTGGCGCAGGCCCTGCTTGGCCAACGCCAGCATGAAAAAGAGCGTGTGCTCGGCAACCGCGGTGGCGTTCGCGTCGGCTGCGATCGCGAGCGGGATGCCGCGCCTGCTCAGGGCCGCGACGTCGATGTTGTCGTAGCCGACGCCGTGGCGCGAGACGATCTTGAGGCGCTCGGCGCGCTCGATCACCGCGGCCGGCAGCGCCGAGGTGCGCATCGTCACGCCATCGGCATCCACGATCTTCGCGGCGAGCTCCTCGAGCCCGCCGTCGACGATCTCGACGGTGACCTCGCCGCGCGCCTCGAGCAGCTTCATGCCGTCCTCGTGGAACGGCTGCACCACCAGCACTTTGGCCATCGACCTTCCCCCCGCACGCGTTTCTCATTGGGTGCCGAGTTCGGCCTCTTTACGCGGTCCGGTTAAGCGTTTGTCAACCACTGTGCGCTGTAGTGCATCCGGCCGCGAAGCCTGCGTGGTGAAGCTCTGACCAACGATCGATCGATGCGCAGGTC
>DATIEW010000517.1:0-4737 GCA_035455585.1 Vicinamibacterales bacterium
GAGATCAGGCCAAACAGAACAGGAGATCAGGAGATCAGGAGACCTTGCGACCTCGCTCCTTTCTCCTGAACTCCTGATCTCCTGCTTCAGTGTGCCCCGACCTCCTGATCTCTTGACCTCCTGTTTCTGTTCCTCCTAATCTCCTGATCTCCTGTTTCCTCCCAGGGCGGCCACCGTCGCGCCCAGATGGCTCTCGGCCGCGTCCCAGAACGACTCCACGAGCGGATGCCGCTCGAGGGCGGCCTGCACGATCCCACGCTGAACGCCCTTTCCGCGGCCGTGGATCAGTCTTACTTCCCGCAGCCCCGCTTCGTGCGCGGCATTCACGTACTCTTCGACGACCGACGCGATGTCGCGCGGCTGAAACGTGTGCAGATCGAGCGAGTCCTCGATCGGGATGCGCATGAGGGTCAGCTCCGGGGCTTCTCGTAGACCGCGGTAACCGATGTGCTGATTCCGCCGCGGACGGAGAAGGCGCCGACGACGGTCATCCGCCGCGGGTGGCAGGCGGCGACCAGGTCGTCGAGGATCCGGTTCGTCGCTTCCTCGTAGAAGATGCCGCGGTTGCGAAAACCGGTCAGGTAGTACTTCAGCGCCTTGAGCTCGACGCAGAGCGCATCGGGAACATATGTGATCCGGATCTCGCCGAAATCCGGCAGACCGGTCCTCGGACACATGGACGTGAACTCGGGACAGCGAATGGCGATCTCGTAGTCGCGCTCCGGGCAGGGATTCGGAAAGGTCTCGAGCGCGACATCCGCCATGGAAAAATTGTAGCATTCAGGCCGTTTTTCTCATGCGGTGGGACAGGTCCCGATTGACACCGGAAAACACCGCGCGCTAGGATACCGGCTGATTTCGCCGCATTTCTCCGCTGCCGCCGCACGCGCGCACGGCCGTCGCGGGCATACGAGAGCGCGCCCAAGCAAGGGGATTAGCCGATGGCAGAGGCCCGCAGGATGGGCAAATCCGAATTGTTCTCGCACTTCGCCGATCGCTTCGAGATGAAGCGCACGCAGGCGCGGGAATTCTTCGATGAGCTGAACACGCTGGCCGAGAAGGAGCTGAAACGTTCCGGCGAGTTCGTGCTCCCGGGCATGGTGAAGCTGGTCGTCCAGAAGCGCAAGGCGCGGATGGGGCGCAACCCGGCAACCGGCGAAGCGATCAAGATTCCCGCCAAGACGGTCGTCAAGGCGCGCATCGCCAAACAGCTGAAGGACACCGTCCTCCCGCGCAAGTAACCGCGGCAGGTCGGCATGGCTGCGGCCGCTGGCGCCCCCACTTCTGGCCTGGACGCCAGCGCGCCGATCGTCCCGCTCGACGTTGGTGTCGTGTCCGCGGCGACGGCTCCGCACGCCGGCGCGGCCTGCTCCGCCGCGAATGAGCCCCATCGATCCGGAAGGCCGCTGACGGCCGCCGGTTGTCGCGTCTTCTCCCTTGACCCTTGTCCCTTCAGGCTGCGCATCCTGAATGCCAAATGGGCAATGGGAAATGGGTGAATGCGCCTGTCTTGCCATGGCCCATTGGCCATTGCCCATCAGGACGCCTCTCTTAAGCGGCCTGCTGGGCTGAGGCTACCCGGCGGCGAGCGCCAGGCTTCTTGCCGGCGTCCGTGGGAAGTCGATCACGAACGTCGTCCCCTTGCCCACCTCGCTCGTCACCGAGATCCGGCCTTCGAGCTGCTCTACGATCTTCTTCGAAATAGCGAGGCCGAGTCCGAGCCCGCGCCGCTTCGTCGTCACGAAATCCTCGAACACCGCGCCGAGGCGCTCCGGGGGAATGCCGCACCCCGTGTCCGAGACGCGGATCCGTACCCGGTCGCTGTCCGCCTCGGTTGCCACCACGACTTCGCCTCCCGGCGCGGTTGCCTGGACGGCGTTGACGATCAGGTTCCGCAGCACGCGCCCGAGCGCGAACACGTCGGCGCGAATGTGTGCCCCGCCCGCGCCCGGTTCCGCGCGCACCGTGACGCCGGCCGTCTCGGCATGCACCTTCATCGGTTCCACCACGTCGTTGACCGTCCGGTCGATGTCGATCGGAATGCGCTCGAGCGGGATGGGCTGGGCGAGATTGCGCAGGTCGTCGAGGACGCGTCTGAGGTGAGCGGTCTCGCGCTCGATCGTCGCGTCGAACGTCTCGCGATACTCCGGATCGTCGTACGTCCGCGTGATGAGCTTGCAGTGGAGCTGGATCGTCTGAACGGGGTTGGACAGGTCGTGGACCAGCCCGGCGGCGATCCGGCCGAACATCAGCTGCCGCTCCTGCCTCCTGACCTCCTCCTGCAGCTCGACGAGATGGTCGGCCATGGAGTTGAACGAATCGCCGAGCTGACGAATCTCGTCGTGCCCGGTGACGGCGACGCGCTCCCCGAGGCGTCCGTCCGCGATCGCGCGCGTCGCACGGGTCAGCGCGAAGATGCGGGTGATGAAGGCCCGGCCCCAGAGCCACCCGATGGTGACCGTGCCCATCAGCGCCAGTGCGATCGCAGCGAGGAGCTGCAGCTGCAGCGCCGAGGCTACGGCGAACGCCTCCGCCGTCGGCTGTTCGACGATGACCACCCAGGGAAGATCGGGCACCATGGCTGCGACCGCCAGCACACTGCGGCCGTCCTCGTCGCGATACCGCGTATGGCGCTCGCGGGGATCTTCGAGAAGCCGCGCGGCGAACGACTGCTCCGGTGTTCGCGCTGCCGGGGCCGTTTCCCCGGCCGCCATGGCCACGTGCCGCTTCTCGTCAGGATCCCCGTGGGCGATGAGCTGCAGGTCTTCGCCGAGGAGCAGCGCATAGCCCTCCTGTCCCACGCGGACGCTGTCCACCATCCGCCAGAGCTCCTCCAGCGCCAGCTCGCCGGCTATCCAGTAGTCTTCGCGGGCGCCGGATCCGACCCGCACGGCGATTGTCGTCGTGGGCAGCCCGTCGTCGTCGAGACGAAGCGGCGCGATGTAGACCCCATCGCGCTCCGGCGCGCCAGGCTGCGGGATCGTGAGCCTGGGGGCGCCGAGCCGGCTCGTCGCGACCAGCTGGCCGCTTGCCGTGAACACCGACACCTCGCGGAATTCCGGGAAATCCATCACGTAGTCCCGCACCATCCGGTACTGCTGCCAGGGCTCGAGGCCAGCGGTCCGCAGCTCGACGCCCGACGATTTCAGCACGCGTTCGTTGTTGACAATGTACTGGCGGATCCGCTCGGCGACCTCATCGGCGACGCGGAGGTTGCCCAGGCGGACGGACTGCTCGGTGCCGGCTCGCAGGTTGACGATCGAGATGGCCCCATAGAGCACGAGCGGCGCGACGGCCGCCCCGGCGATGAGCATCACGAAACGGGACGTCAGGCCTCTCATCGGCGGGAGGCAGCGGGTCGCCACTGCGAGATCGAGCCAATGATGTCCCGGCCTTCTTCATCGGGCACGACGAAAGCCGTGCTGACCGCCCTGGCCACCTGGGGCCACGCAAGGAAGATCGCCGGTGGATCTTCGTAGAGCACATGCTGGAAGTCCGCCACTGCGGAGCGAGTCTCGGTGTCGTTTGCGGCCGTTCGCATCCGGTCCAGCGCCCCGTCTGCCGCTCTGTAGCCCGTGAAGGAGTACCTGGAGTGAAAGCCCAGGTAGGTCCAGTTCAACGAGCGTCCGCTCGAGCGTTCGAGCAGGTACGCATCGAAGGTGCCCCCCCGGAGGCGCGCGACGAGCGCGTCGAGAGGGAGCACCTCGATCGCCATGTCGACGCCGACCTCGTAGAGCTGCCTCTGGAGGACCGTCGCGAGCTTCTCGTACCGCGCGTCCGGCACGGTCAGACAGGTGAAGCGGAAGCGCGCGGGCATCCGGTCCCGCCCTGCAGATGGCCGGACGGGCAGCTCCGCCAGGTCGAAACGTACCAGCGCAGCTTCGGGATCGTAGGTATAGCGCTGCGGTGCCGGCGCGTACGCCCAGTGGAACGGCCAGATTGGCCCTTCCGCCGGTACCCCCCTGCCGTTGAGCCCGACGCGGATGATCGTGCTGCGATCGACCGCCTGCCCGAGCGCCCGCCGGACGTCTGGGCGCCGCAGCACCGGGTGCCGCAGGTTGAACGCCAGCTCGATGAAGTACGGACGGACGAAGGGAAACGTCCGGACGCCGGACGAAGCCTGGACGAAGCCGACGGAGCCGGGATTGATCTCGTGGACCGCGTTGATCTCTCCCCGGAGCAGCGCCGCCCAGGCGCTGCGCTGCTGCTCGTAGCCGAGCAGCTCGATCGACTTGATCTCCGGAGCGCCGCGGTAGTAGCCCTCGAACGCCTCGAGCTTCGCGACCTGTCCCTTTTCGTCCCAGTGAGTCAGCCGATACGGTCCTGATCCCACCGACGCGTCGCCCGGATGATTCAGGCTGGCGTCGGCGAGATCCGCCAGGAGGAACGGTTCCGGCCGGGACAGGCGGACGATGAGGGTTTCGTCCACCCCGCGTTCGAGTCCCGTGACGCTTTCGAAGCTGACCGCACTCTCCCGATTCTGCTCGATGTGCCGGGTCAGGATCGTGCGGACGGCATCGGCGTTCAGAGGACTGCCGTCGTGAAACGTGGCGCCTGCGCGGAGCCGGAATCGGACCGATCCATCGGCGAGCCAGTCCCAGCTCGACGCGAGCCTGGCAACGGGCCGTCCATCCCACCCGATCGCCACGAATCCTTCGCTGACCAGGTAGTCGGCAATCCCGACGACGCCGCGGCTCCTGACCCCCGCCGGCGGTGCTGCGACGCCGATTTTCAGGG
>DATIEW010000518.1:0-10351 GCA_035455585.1 Vicinamibacterales bacterium
TGGAGCCGACTCCCTCGATGGCGGCGAGAACCAACGAGTTGCCCGAAGACTTCACCGGCAATCCCTTCGACAGAACCATCATTGCGGCGGCTGCCGTCCTCAACCTGACACTCATCACGACCGATCCGGTCATTCGAGATACGGGTGCGTGCGCGGTCGAGTACTACCCCTTCAAGCGGCATCGTCGAAAGAGCTGACCCGGCAAGGTTGTCGGCACGGACCGCCGTGTCAGGCGTGCGAGGCGAGGTTCAGGCGGGGAGCCGGAGACCGAAGAAATCGGCGGCCTGCGCGACGGCTGGATCGTCGATGCCGAGCGCGCGCACGGACGCGACCCGCAGGTGCGGCGCGGCGCGATCGAACAGCGTGACGTTCATCCAGAGCGCCTCGTAGGTCGACCACCACCGCAGCCCCACGGCGCCCGGCTGCCGCTCGTACAGCAGGCGCGCCTGCGGCTGCGTCGTCGCGCGCTGGCGCGTTGCCACGAGGGACGGACGCAGGCGCTCGCGGCGAAGCACCGCCGGGTCGTCGAGGTCGACGAGCCGGGCGGCGTCGACGAGCTCCAGCTCGGCGAGGGCGAGCGGCAGCCCCCGCCGGCGCAGCAGCGAGGGCGCGAGCCGCTGGCCCCGGAAGCGCGCGAACTGCTCGACCAGAGGTGAGAGGGGATGCTCGGAGAGGTACAGGCAGCCGTAAAGATCCGGGTTGTCGTGCCGGCCCTCACCCTGAAAGATCCGCGGAAACCAGAGCGGGCCGTCCCGTTCTCCTCCGTGCGCGCGCTGGTCCCAGGCAAAGCAGCGGAAGAGAATCACGCGAAGCTGTCCGAGCGCTCCGCCCTGATCGCCCGCATCAGCTCCTCGGCGCGTCCCATGCGGATGAGGTCGATGGGGCGCCGGTCCCCGAGGTTGGGGTTCACGCCGAAGAGCCACGCGAGCGCCGCCTCGCGCTCGTACAGCCGGAGCACGTTGGACCAGACGAGCTCGAGGAGATCCACCTTCTCGGCGTTGAGCGGGTCGATGCCCGAGCCGCGGAGCCAGCGCGTCACCTGCGACCGGCTGACGCCGAGCATGTCCGCCAGCCGGGCGGCGGAGCGGAAATCCGCGCGAAGGGCCTCGACCTTCCGTGCGACGGCGACAGGCATGAGGGCAGGATAGCGCAACATATTGGGTTGCGCAACAAGTTTTGTTGCGCCATGCCGGTTTCGCGGGTCGCGGCTCGCAGTTCGCGGGTCGCAGTTCGCGGGCCACGCCTGGCCGGGGGGGCCCGCTGCACGATTTCGGCCCGACACTGATCTCCGATCTCAGCCGGCAACCCAACCGCGAGCCTCAACCAGGAACGGCGACCCGCGAGCTGATCCACGAACTGCGAACCGCGAACCGCGGACCCCGGGTCAGAGCCATAATGCCGATCATGGAAGTACCGCTCTCCCCTCTCGAGTTCTTCCGTCGGGCCCGGCAGCTCTATCCCGATCGCCCGGCCGTAATCGATGGCGCCCTCCGCCTGACGTATTCCCAGTTCGGCGATCGGTGCGATCGCTGGTCCGCGTGGCTGCAGGCGGCGGGCATGCGCAAGGGCGACCGCGTGGCGTACGTGGCCCCGAACATACACGCGCAGCTCGAGTCCTTCTATGCGGTCCCGCAGATCGGCGCTGTCCTCGTGCCGATCAACTACCGGCTGATCGCGGACGACTTCCGCTATCTGCTCAACCACAGCGGCGCCCGCGTGGTCTGCGCGGACGAGGACTATCTGGACGCGATCGACGGCATTCGCGCCGACCTCAGCCGCGTCGAGCGGTTCGTCGCGCTGCGCGGGTCGCGAGCGGGCTGGGAGGACTACGAATCGCTCGTGGCCGGAACACCTCCCCGCTTCGATCGGGCCGCGATCGACGAACGAGACCTGCTGACGATCAACTACACGAGCGGAACGACCTCGCGTCCCAAGGGTGTGATGATCACGCATCGCAACGCCTGGGTGAACTGCGTGGGCACGCTGGTGCACGTCCCGATGAGCGTCGCGGACCGCTATCTCTGGACGCTCCCGATGTTCCACGCCAACGGGTGGACCTTCACCTGGACGGTGACGGCCGCCGGCGCCTGCCACGTGTGCCTCCCGAAGATCGACCCCGCACAGGTGCTCAGGACGATCGCCGACGAGCAGATCACGATGTTATGTGCGGCGCCGACGGTTCTGATCGCCCTGGCGAACTCTCCACGCGATGCGCGCACCGATGTTCCGCGCGGCGTCCGCGTGCTGACGGCAGGCGCCCCACCGGCCGCGGCCACCATCGAACGCCTCGAGCAGGACCTCGGCTGGACCGTCACGCAGGTGTACGGCCTGACGGAGACCACACCCTTCATCACGATCTGCGAGCCGCGCCCGGAGCACGCGGCGCTCCCGGCGCCGGAGCGCGCGACGATCAAGGCCCGGCAGGGCGTCGAGCTGGTCACATCCGGCGAGCTGCGAGTCGTCGACGATGACGGCCGTGATGTGCCGCGGGATGGAGCCACGCTGGGCGAGATCATCGTGCGCGGCAACGTGGTCATGGCCGGCTACTACAACGACCCGGAGGCAACGGACCGCGCGATGGGAAGCGGCTGGTTCCGGACGGGCGACGCCGCCGTGCTGCACGCCGACGGCTTCGTGGAGATCCGCGATCGGCTGAAGGATGTGATCATCAGCGGAGGCGAGAACATCTCGTCGGTCGAGGTCGAGGGGCTGCTGCTGCGCCACCCCGACGTCCAGGAGGCGGCGGTCGTGGGTCTGCCCGACGATCGCTGGGGCGAAGCGCCGCACGCCTTCGTGGTGCTGAAAGCAGGCGCCAGCGCCGATCCGGAGAGCATCCGCCAGTTCGCGCGCGACCGTCTCGCGCACTACAAGGCGCCGAAAACGGTGTCCATCATCGCCGAGCTGCCGAAGACCGCGACCGGCAAGATCCAGAAGTACGTGCTGCGGCGCGGACGCGCGGCAATCGCGTCCCAGTGAGGGGGAGATCAGGAGAGGGTGGACATGGGTCCGAGATCAGGAGAAAGAGATCAGGAGAAGAGAACAGGAGATCAGGAGATCAGGAGATCAGGAGATCAGGAAAGGGGAATCCGCCTCGCTTGGGTCAGCCGAGCCAGCCGTTGACGAACGCTGGACCAGACACGTGTCGAATGCCGGTACGTGCTGGGTCCAGGCCTGTCGCAGTTTTCCGGCCCCCGGCGATGGCGACCCCACGGTCGCCCAGGACCTTCGGCACCGCGCCCCCACCATGCAAGAAAGACATGGTCGAGACGACAGCCCCCTCAATCCTGCAAGCGCTGGAGACGCCCGCGACTTTCCACCGTGCCGCTGAATGCGGCAAGGGAGCAGAAAACCCGCCAGACGACCTAATACGGCCGAGCTCTGCAGCGTTGGCAAGTGGCTCGCATGGTCGAGTCTGACGCGGCAGCCCAGCTCGGCCGATATGGGAAGTTGTGAGTGTGGGAGTTGGGAGTTGGAGGTTGGGCGTTCTTCGTTCGTGAGTTGACCATGCGATCCGCTCTGGTCCTGCTCGTCCTGTGTGCGACTGCCGCCTGTGACGACGGGCAGAAGCTCTCGCCGGTGACGCCCGACGCGGCAGGAGGATTCGATACCGGCCTGGCGCAGGAGGTCCGTGCCAGCTGGTCCCCGTACGTCGGCGTCCACGCCGACGGGGACGCGCTGCACGCATATCAGGACTCCCTGTCCGCGCTGCAGCGCGCGGGACGACTGAACGGCGTGAGGGTGGAGATCCACAAGAGTGAGCCGACCAATCTCGTCATCAAGGCCATCGGCGCGCTTGGAATAGAGCTGCTGGGGCTCGTCGCCAACGAGTACCTGTTCGAGCCGGACATCGAGAGCGAGATCGACCGGATCTTCAGCGCCTATCCGGAAATCCGGTACTTCCAGATCGGCAACGAGGTCACGACGATCCTGCCGCCCACCGGACCGACGATTACGATCGAGGAATACGCGGCGGTCTTCCAGCGGGTCTACGATCACGTGCAGGCCCGACATCCGGGGCGCGCCACGCTCCTCACGCAGTCGTCGCTCGGTTCCGGTCTGCGCGGCCCCACGGAGCTCGAGACCCTGGCCGGACTGGCGCTCGCGCGCATGGACCCGGACAGGGTCATCATCGCAATCAACGCCTACGACCCGCACGCCGTGGGTCAGTTCCGCGGGCTCCTGGGCGGGACGCTGCGGACGTTCAGGGTCTGGGTCACGGAATCGGGCGTCGCCGATCCCACGCTGCATGTCCCGTTCGTCCAGGAGAAGTACCCGCTCCTGCGGCAGTTTCTGAGGGCCGAGCGGGTGTACTGGTATGTCATGTGGGGAGGCGACTCGGGTCCCGACACCGACTTCAGCCTGATCAAGCAGCCTGCCAGCTACCCGCATTACTGGAAGAGCCCGCTGTTCGAGCTCCTGACAGGTGTCCGATGACCCCCAACCAAGGTGGGGCTCCGCCCCACACCCCGGCTCGGTCGCTCGCGGGGGCCCCACGCCCCGCACCGCTTCGTCCCACCCCACGATGCCCAAAACGCATCGTGTGGGCCCCGGCTCGCGGGCGCGCCGTGCGCGCCCCCGCTATGCGGCTCTCCACAAACGGGTACAGAATTCTCGTTCCGAGCCGCATGGCGGTCCTGACACCGCGCAGCGGCTTGTTCGTGCTGATGTGGTGCCTCGCGCTGCCGCCGAACGCGCTGGCCGGGCAGCCGCCGCAACAGGAAGCTGCGAACCCTCCCAGCGCGCGCGGCACCTACCTGAAGATAGGTCTCGCGCACTGGCAGGGGGACATCTTCAAGGAAGGCATCCTCACGCAGTGGACGGTGGACCTCTTCGGCGCCGACTACAACCTGACCAGCGTGAATGCCCAGATCGAGACGTACTTCGGCGGACCGTTCCTGATCTCGGGCTTTTCGATCGGCTACCGGAAGGACGACGTCCGGTTCACCAGCTCGGGCCACATGGTCAATGCGACGCTGTTCCGGGACATCGGCGTCAAGGCAGTCGCGATAAAGGCCGGAGGCGGCATCGAGTGGGGCGTCCCGTCGCTCAACTTCGATCAGACGCAGTTCGCGTACGCCGGCGACGGCACGGTTCGTTATCGACATACGTATCCGGACCGCAACGCCCGCGTCCCCTTCGTCCGGACGGCGACCGGTGGATCCCTGTATCCGTTCGTCGAGCTGAGCGTCGTCCACCGGCCGGGCGCCCTGCTGCTCGAGGGGGGAATCCGCATCAACTTCATCGGGTTCCATTTCGACGATTACGAGGTGAGCCCCGGCGGCGATCTGACGCACGTGTTCCACGAGGGCACCATGACCTTGCCGTATCTGTTCGTGAACCTCGGGATCAAGCTGTTCTGAAACTTGTGAAGTCTCGAGTTTTGAGTTATGAGTTTTGAGTAGAGTCCGAACTCAGAGCTCAAACTCAGAACTCCATGTTCCGCTCGACAGCGATCGTGGCCTGTCACGGCGCAGCGGTCCTGCTGCTGTATGCCCTGCCGCCGGCAATCACTCCGCCGCCGGTTGCCGATCCCCACCAGGGCTTCCGGAGTCAGCTGCGGCGGCACGTCGTGAAAGAGCTGGCGGCGGGCAAGCTGCTCGTCGCGGCGCGCAATCTGCCCGACCCGAACTTCGCCAGGACGGTCCTGCTGCTGACAGAGTTCAGCGAAGACGGCGCGATGGGCCTCATCGTCAACCGCCCGAGCGAGGCCACGCTGGGGCGGCTGCTTCCCCGTCTGGAGGGTTCGCGCACGACGACAATCTTCTTCGGCGGACCCGTGTCGGCCCAGGGCGTCATCGCGCTGTTGCGATCGGCGACCGAACGTGGCGACAGCCGCCACGTCGTTGGCGACGTCTACCTCGTCAACAACCGCGAGGTGCTCGAAAAGACGATCTCGGCTGGCGCCGACTCGAATAGGCTCCGCGTGTATGCCGGTTACGCCGGGTGGGGAGCGCGGCAGCTCGACGGAGAGACGGAACGTGGCTCGTGGCATGTCGTCGGCGGCGACGGCGACGTGGTCTTCGATCCGGACCCGGATACCGTCTGGCAGCGTCAGATGCGCCGGATCGAGTCGCGGTCGGCGCATGCCGGACAGCCAGAACCGTCGCACGCCACCGCGTGGTAGACTTGGACCCCTTTGGACCTCATCGATCCATCGCGTTCGTGAATCATCCGGGCTGGTCACCGGCGCCCGCGGAACGGGTTTCGCGCTGTCTACCAGCCCGCAGCTGACGCGGCCATCAGGTCCACACGCACGACCCCGCAGACAGCGGTTGAAAAGGAGACGGGAAGGCTGCCGTGAAGCCCCATCACGACGTCGTGCTCATCGGTGGCGGAGGCGCCGGCCTGCGCGCGGCGATCGCCGTCGCGGAAACGAACCCGCGCCTTCGTATCGCTGTCGTGTCCAAGGTCTACCCGATGCGGAGCCATACGGTGTCGGCGGAGGGCGGCGCCGCGGGCGTCATCGGCGCGGACGACACGCTGGACGAGCACGCCTACGACACGATCTCCGGCGGCGACTGGCTCGCCGACCAGGACGCGGTCGAAGCGTTCGTGCGCGAGGCGCCGCAGGAGCTGATGCGCCTCGAGCACTGGGGCTGTCCCTGGAATCGTCAGCCGGACGGCAGGATTGCCGTCCGGCCGTTCGGCGGCATGAAGAAGATGCGTACCTGGTTTGCCGCCGACAAGACCGGGTTCCACATGCTGCACACGCTCTTTCAGACCTCGCTGAAGTATCCGGCCGTGACCCGGTACGACGAGTGGTTCGCCACCCGGATACTCGTCGACGACGGGCGCGTTCAGGGTGTGGTGGCCATCGAGCTGATGACCGGGCGGATCGAGGCGATCACGGCACGCGCCGTCATTCTCTGCACGGGCGGCTGCGGGAAGGTCTTTCCTTTCACGACCAACGCCGCGATCAAGAACGGCGACGGGATGGCGCTCGCGTATCGCGCCGGGGCGCCGCTCAAGGACATGGAGTTCGTGCAGTACCATCCCACCGGCCTGCCGTTCACGGGCATCCTCATCACCGAGGCGGCGCGGTCCGAAGGGGGCTACCTGATCAACAAGGACGGCTACCGCTACCTGCAGGACTACGACCTCGGAAAGCCAGAGCCGAAGCCGGTCTTTCGCAGCATGGAGCTGGGACCGCGCGACCGCCTGTCGCAGGCCTTCGTGAAGGAGGTCGACAAGGGCCGGACCATCGCCACGCCGTACGGGCCGGTGGTTCACCTCGACCTCCGGCACCTCGGCGAGAAGATCATCAACACGAAGCTGCCGTTCGTGCGGGAGCTGTGCCTCAAGTACCAGAACATCGACCCGGTGACGGAGCTGATTCCGGTGCGGCCGGTCGTCCATTACATGATGGGCGGCGTGCACACCGACATCGATGGCGCGACCCCGCTGGCCGGCCTGTACGCGGCGGGCGAGGTGGCGTGCGTCAGCATCAACGGCGCCAACCGCCTGGGCTCGAACTCGCTGCCCGAGCTCCTGGTGTTCGGCGCGCGCGCCGGCCGCGCCGCCGCAGAATTCGCCTCGCGCGAGCACGAGGTCAGCGCCGCGGCGCTGGCGCAGGCTCGGGACGAAGAGGTCCGGCTCGGCAACGAGCTGCGGCACCGATCCGGCGGCACCGAGCGGATCGCGACGCTGCGCGAGGAAATGCAGCAGACGATGGAGGAGAGCGCGGGGATCTACCGCACGGCTGACTCGCTGTCCAGGGGGGTCGCGCGGCTGCGCGAGCTGCAGGAACGGTCTGCCAACGTCAGGATCGAGGACGAGAGCCGGACGTTCAACACCGAGCGGATCGCCGCACTTGAGCTGTCGTTCATGCTCGACGTGGCCGAGACGATCGTCAACGCCGCGGAGCAGCGGCTGGAGTCGCGCGGCGCGCACCAGCGCACCGATCATCCAGCGCGCGACGATGCGCGCTACCTGGCGCACTCGCAGGTCTCCCGGAACGACGACGGCTCGTGCCGCGTCGAGTACCTGCCCGTCACGATCACCCGCTGGCCGCCGGCCGAGCGGGTCTATGGAAAGTAGGTGTCATGCCGGAACGGATCACGCTGCAGGTCGCCCGCTATCGTCCGGAACAGGAGTCCGAGATCACGTTCCAGGACTACGAGGTGCCCTGTCCGAAGGAATGGGTGGTCCTCGACGGGCTGAACTACGTCAAAGACCAGCTGGACGGCACGCTGTCGTACCGCTGGTCCTGCCGAATGGGCATCTGCGGCAGCTGCGGCATGATGGTGAACGGCGAGCCGAAGCTGACCTGCGCGACGTTCCTGGCCGACTACGGGTCTGGGCCGGTGCGGGTCGAGCCGCTGACGAACTTCCCCGTGATCCGCGACCTGGTCGTCGAACTCGGCGACTTCATGCGGAAGCTCACGCGCGTCAAGCCCTGGATCGTACGCCGCCGGGAGAAACAGGTGAGCGAGGGCGAGTACCTCCAGACGCCGGACCAGATGGACGAGTACAAGCAGTTCAGCATGTGCATCAACTGCATGCTGTGCTACGCCGCCTGTCCGATCTACGGGCTGGATCCGAAGTTCATCGGGCCTGCCGCCATCGCGCTGGCGCAACGCTACAACCTCGACTCGCGCGACGAGGGATCGGCCGAGCGGCACGCGATCCTGTCGACGCACGAGGGCATCTGGGGCTGCACGTTCGTGGGCGAGTGCACGCAGGTCTGCCCGAAGCACGTGGATCCCGCGGGCGCGATCCAGCGATACAAGCTCAGCTCCGCTCTGGAGTCGGTCAAGACATTCCTCATGCCGTGGGGTGCGCGATGAACCAGCCCGGTTCCTACACCGACTACCATCCACGCTGGCACAGGACCCGCGTCTCGACCTACTGGTGGCTCTCGCGCTGGTCCTACTTCAGGTTCATCACGCGGGAGCTGAGCAGCGTCTTCGTCGCGTGGGCCGTCGTGTTCCTGCTGATGCTGGTCCGCGCAGCGGGTCAGGGGCCGGAGGCCTATTCGGAGTTCCTGCGCTGGTCGGCCAACCCGCTGGTCCTCCTCCTCAACCTGCTCACGCTGGCCCTCGTCGTCTTTCACGCGATCACGTGGTTCAACCTGGCGCCGCAGGCGATGGTGGTGCGGATGGGCGGCAAACGCGTGCCGGGAAGTCTGATCGCCGCGTCGAACTACGCGGCCTGGGCCGTGGTGACCGCCCTGATCGCGTTTCTCGTTCTCGGTGCATAGATGGCAAGACGATCCATGGAACCGCTGCTGTGGCTGCTGTTCAGCGCCGGGGGCGTCATGTCGGCGCTGTTCATTCCAGCCTTCATCCTGTTCTTCGGCGTCGCGTTTCCGCTGGGCTGGCTGGAACCCACGCCCCACGACCACCTGCTGTCGGTGCTCGGTCATCCGCTCACGCGGCTGACGCTCCTTCTCCTCTGCGTGCTCGCGCTCTTCCACTGGGCGCACCGCTTCCGCTACACGCTCTACGACGGCCTGCAGATCAAGCACCTGAACGAGCTGGTGAACACGGGGTGCTACGGCGGGGCGATCGTGGGGTCGCTCGCCGCCGCGTATGTCCTGCTGACGCTGTAGGGCGGTTCGTGGTTCGTGGTTCGCGGTCCGACCCCTTCCCCCCACGTGCGCGATCAGCGGACTACCGCGCGCACGTCAGCCGTGCAGAAGGCCGTCTGGACGGCGGGCTCCAGGTAGACGGTCGGAACCGTGTCCGCGACGGCTCGATCGACGTACACCACGCCGTCCGGAGGCGGGGCCGGGTTCGCGGCGCGAACGGCCTCGACCAGGCGCTCGTACGGGCGCGTGCGCTCGCGGAAGTCGTCGGCGGCTTCGCGCGCGAACACAGCGAAGCGCACCGCGAGCGCGCACGCCACGAAGAGGATCAGGGCCCGCGCCGCGCGCGGCGGGATCCGTCTGGCCGCAAGATCCCCACCTCTGAGCGTGAGGTCCGCGAGCAGCAGCGCAAACCCGGCCGCGGGAATGTACAGGTAGCGCGACACGTTGCCCCACGTGAAGAACGACGCCGGGCCCATCGTCGCGACGATCCAGAGGGTGAAGAACCGTGCCCGAGGTGACCCGCGCGCGAGGAGCGCCACGATCGCCGCGGTAATCACGAGGTAGGCCGGCGGGCCGCGCCTCCAGACCACGAGCGAGACGATGTAGTTGAGGATGTTCGGCACGGCGTGCCATCCGAAGCGGTAGTGTCCTTCCGCGACCAGATAGCTTCGCGAGTTCACGACGTAGGCCACCGCGAGGTAGCCTGCCAGCATCGCGGCGAAGGGCGCGTATCTCACCGCGCGGCGCTTCCAGGTCTCGCGGGCGAGTCGAGTGTCGCCTTCGAGGACGAGCGTCGCCTCGAGCGCCATCATCATCGCCAGC
>DATIEW010000519.1:0-4398 GCA_035455585.1 Vicinamibacterales bacterium
TCACCGTAGCGGCCATTGTCCAGATCGACGCGCGTTCGGGCGTGAACGCGCGTCGATAGCGGCGGTTCGAAGGTGGCCCCCACATCGACTCCCTGGGCCCGCCCCAGGCCGACGAGTGCATCGAGCAACGCCGCATAGCGATCAGGTCCCCGATGTTCACTGAGGACCGGAACCTCGACCATGACGACGTCGCGCATGTCGAAGCCGAGGGGGCGGGCGTTCAAGTTCCGCATACTCAGCGCGAACGCCCCACTGAGGACCAGTAACGGGACTCCCATGGCGACCTGACCGGTTACCAGGACCTGACGCCATCTCCGACCGAAGACCGACATCTCGCCCCAGGCCCCCGGAAGGAGGGGGCGTCGCCGGACGTGCCGCATCGTCACCACATCGACGAGCCACGCCAACGACACCATCAACACACCGGCCAGTGCTGCGGCGAGACTCGCAGTCTCCCCTGCCGCGCGCGCCGCCTCCTGAAGGCGCGGTAGTCCGTACGGGTCGTACGCGACGACCGCCTTCACGAGGACGAACGTGACGCCGCCACTCGCGAGCGCCACCGCCAGTGCCAGAAGCAAACTGCGGGCGACCGCCTCACCTCGGAGGGCGCCTACGCCAGCGCCCAAGGCCAGGCGGACTGACATGTCGCGCGCCTGATCGCCCGCGCCCGCCAGCAGCAACGATGCACAGCTCATCACCGCCACGAGCAGCACGCACGTTCCTGCGCCGCCGTACAGACGGAGTACGGTAGCGCTGCTCCCCACCATCGCCGAATGCAGAGACTGCACGACGATCTGACGGGTCGGCTGGTGCGAGTACTCCCGCTCCAAGTCGCGCTGGATCCGTGCGAAGTCGTCCTGCACTGCGGCGGCGTTGACTGTCGCCGCGACGCGCCCGAGGACCCTTCGTGACATCGCCCTTCGTTGTGAGCCAGCACGGTCAGCTGGTTCGGGTGGCGCGACGACATACACGTCGATCAAGGCCCCGTAATCCAGGTCGGCACCCGCAGGCAAGACCCCGACTACGCGCAAGGAAGACCGTTCGAGCGGTCGTATTAACGTGATGGTGGTGCCTATGATATTCGGGTCGCCGCCCATGACACGACGAAAGAACGCGTCGCTCACGACACCGATCTGAATCGGAGCACCCCTGTCACCACCATGGAACACACGTCCGACGGCCGGCGACACGCCCAGCAATCGAAACAGATTGGGGGTCACCGTCGCCACCCTGGCCGGGTACTTCATCAGGGCCAGTTCGACCATCGTCGCAGAAGTAACATCGTAGGAGGCGATCTCCTCCAGCGTCCGCTGCCGGTCGGCCCAGTCGGCGAACTCAGCCTCCGAGATTCCGACGGTGCGCGAATCCGCGATCGCCAGGAGTTCCGCCGGCGCTCGAAATGGCAGCGGGCGTCCCCACACGGTCCACACCACGACCATCGCCACGACAGCACTTGCGGCTCCAGTCGCCAGGAGCAGGAGGAGAGCGGCCGCCGTCCAGTACCGGTGAAGCCAATACCGTACGCCCAGCGACAGGATACGCGGCAAGGTCATCGCGGTTGCTCTCGGACGTCCAACGTCAAGGGGCGCACGCCGTCGCAGCCAAGAAAGCGCACGCCTCCGAACGCAGGAAACGGGCTGATCATGACGCCCTCGATAGTCGGGCGCGAGTATACAGCTCCCGGAATGAAATCATCCAGTCACCTTGCCCGGCAACACGCTGCCGGATACGAACCCTGGATACGTTGCCGCAGTGGACGTACTGAGCAGCTGGGCGCCTCCTTGGAGAACCTCGGGCGATCGGCCGCTCCGCCCGCGCTTCAGCGAAAGCGGACGGTTCAGCGAGGCTGAATCGAGCCCGATCAATTCGACGCTCCGGGCTGCCGCATCGGACGCGCGTCCGGGCGACCCCGCCCCGTCGATACTCTTGACTTTCGGTTTCGTTTGCTCCGGTGCCCGTGGGGACATACACTCAGCGTAACGCCGTCGCTCCGTCGGTCGACTCCCTGCGGAGTCCAGCTGGACAGGAGGTGCAACGTGGCGAAGGTCCTCAAATGCGCAGACCTGATGCCGGGCTGCGACACGGTCATCGTCGGGAAGGACAACGACGAGGTGTTCGCGAAGGCCGAGGAACACGCGCGAAAGCAGCACAACATGACGATCATCCCGCCGAGCGTCATGTCGCAGATCGAGGCGGCGATCAAGGACAAGGCCTAAACGCCTGGCGGCGGGCGCGCCGCGTCAACGCCCAATATCCAACTCCCAACTCCCAAGGCACTCACGCCGGTCTCGCGGGAACCTTTGGGAGTTGGGAATTGGAAGTTGGGAGTTGACACGCCAGCAGCCGCCGCGGATGCGCGCGCCGCGTCAACGCCCAATTATCCAACTCCCAACCCCCAGGTTCCGGGAAATTTGGGAGTTGGGAATTGGAAATTGGGAGTTGACACGCCTGCTTCAGCAGCCGCCGCGGATGCGCTCGAGGATTGCCGTCGTCGAGTACCCCGGCTCCAGCGCGATCCGCACGACGCGGCCGCCGTGCGCCTCGACCGTATCGCGGCCCACGATCCGGTCGGCTGCCCAGTCCGCCCCTTTCACGAGGATGTCCGGCCTGATGGCGCGGATGATCTCGGCGGGCGTGTCCTCGTCGAAGACCACGACCGCATCGACCGGCGCCAGCGCCGCGAGCAGCTCACCACGTTCCTGCTCCGTCGTGATCGGGCGCCCGGCTCCCTTGTTCCTCTGAACGGACGCGTCCGAGTTGAGGCCGACGATGAGCGCGTCGCCGAGCGCCCGGGCCTGCTGCAGATACCGGACGTGTCCCGGGTGAAGGAGATCGAAGACGCCGTTGGTGAAGACGACCGTCTGGCCCCGGGCCCGCAGGCGGTCCGCCAGCGCGCAGGCGCCCGCCCGCGACAGCACGCGGTCGACGCCGGCGCCTTCGATCTTCACTGGCGGTCGGGGGCCCCGGCCAGCAGCCCCTGCGAGAAGCGCCAGGCGTGGCGGGGGCGGTAGATGCCGACGTCCTTGGTTCTCGATTTCACCCTGAACGTGTACAGCAGGCGGTGGTAGTCGTACGGATAGCCGTCCTGCCTGTGCACCGCCACGTCGAGCTTGTAGGTGCCCTCGACGAGGTCGAGGCTGTCGATGGTGAACACCGCCTCGGCGTCGCCCAGGATGCCCGCCAGAATCATCTCTTCGAGCTGCGTGTTCGTCCCGAAGCAGCAGACCCCTTCCGCGTTGAAGATCCCCACGCCGATGACCACGTCGTCGACGCGAGCCGGCGCCCGCATCCTGATGTGGATGTCGAGCCGCTCGCCGCTGTGGAACACGTGGCCCGCCTGGCCGTCGGCGCCGGCGAGCACGACATCCGTGATCTCGACCTCGCGCGACCCCCAGCGTCCCTCGGTGGTGCGGAACATGTCGGCGGGGGCCTCGGCTGTCTCGACCGGATGATCGGGACGGCCTTCCGCGGCTGACTCGCCTGACGGCGCTGCGGCGGCCGATGCCTGCGTCTTCGCGTCGCCCGCGGCGAGCTGCTGCTCCTCGGACGCCTCGACGTCGGTGATGTAGGCGCCGACGACCCGCTTGGGATCGCCCATCGCCTTCATCCGCCCGGCGTCGAGCCACAGCGCCTCGTCGCAGAAGCGCTCGACGAGGCCGAGGGCGTGCGTGACCAGCAGGATCGTCCGGCCGCGCCGCTTGAACTCGGCGAACTTGTCGAGGCACTTGTGCGTGAAGCCCTCGTCGCCGACCGCGAGTACCTCGTCGACGAGCAGGACGTCCGGATCCACGTGGATGGCGACGGCGAAGCCCAGGCGCATGTACATGCCCGAAGAATAGGTCTTGACCGGCGCGTCGATGAAGTCCGTCAGCTCGGCGAACTCGACGATCTCGTCGAAGCGGCGGGCGATCTCCCGCTTGGAGAGGCCCAGCATGATGCCGTTGATGAAGACGTTCTCCCGGCCCGAGATCTCGGGGTGGAACCCCGCGCCCAGCTCGATGAGCGCCGAGACCCGGCCGTTGACCCGGACCGCGCCGCTCGTCGGCTTCGTGATGCCGGCGACCAGCTTGAGCAGCGTGCTCTTGCCCGATCCGTTCCGTCCGATGACGCCGAGCGTCCGCCCGGCCGCGACCGCGAACGACACGTCCCTGAGCGCGGCGAACGTCTCGTCCGGACGGAGATCGCGTATGAGGCTGCCGCCCACCAGCGCGCTCTTGAGCGTCGTGAACTGACGCCGCCGGCTGTAGCGGCGGTACACCTTTGACACGCCGGCGACATCGATCGCGTTCACGATCGGCCTGCCGGCCGGCTCATGACGCCCGATCGAGTCGGCCCCCCGCCGCGGGTCGGCACTCGCACGCACACCAGGCACATTCTCAATCCCCACTCCTGACCTCT
>DATIEW010000520.1:0-5035 GCA_035455585.1 Vicinamibacterales bacterium
GGCTCGACCGAGCTCGAGCCGGTGCTGCCGGGCCGTGTTCTCGAAGTGGCGCTTTCCGGCGGTGAGCTGATCGTGCGGCGCGGAACGGACCTGTTCGCGCAGCCGTTCGACCCGGTCACCGGGACGCTGTCGGGGACGCCGACGAAACTCGCGACCAACGTGCAGGCGTTCGCCGCGGCGAGCGGTACGACGGTCTGGTGGGCGCCGGAGGACGGGCTGGCGATGACCCATCGGATCGCGATCTTCTCCCGAACCGGCGAGCGCCTTGCGAACATCGGCAGGCCTGCGAGCTTCCGCGATCCGCGATTGTCCAGGGACGGCATGCAGCTCGCGGTCGCGCGCGCAGACGTGTTCGGGCAGTTTCAGATCTGGACCTACGACGACATCGGCCGGGGCGTGGACTCGGTGGACTCGCCCGTGTCGCCGTTCTCGTTCGTCGAGCCGGTCTGGTCCCCGGACGGGGAGTGGATTGTCGCGGGCCCGGTCGACGTGGCGCGTTTCCGGGTCGGGATCGAGGGGCGTGCGCCAGCCGTTCCGGGCAACGAGCGGCCGAACTCATTCACCGACTGGTCGGCCAACGGCGTGTACCTGCTCGGGGAGACGGCGGGACCCGATGCCGAGCTCCGCGCCTACTCGGCTGCCGAGCAGAGGCCACCCATCGATGTCGCAGGCGGCGAGGGAGCTCAGATAGACGGCGCTTTCTCGCCCGACAGCCGGTGGGTCGCGTTTACGTCCATGGATGGCGACCAGCCTCGAGTCTACGTCACGTCCTTTCCTATGCCGGGCCCGCGGCTGCCTGTCGCGGCGGGCCGTGGCAAGTTTCCCCGCTGGCGGCACGATGGGCGCGAGCTGTTCTTTGAGGGGGAGATGGACCGAATCATCGCGGTGCCCGTCCGCTGGCTCTCGAGCGGGGAGCCGTCGTTCGGCATGGCCGAAGAGCTGTTCCGCATCCCGGACCTCGTGACCGGCAACTTCCCGTTCGACGTCTTCGGGGACGGCCAGCGCCTCGTGGCCATCGTCGAAGGCGATGCCGATCGCACGCCGCTCCAGGTGCGCGTGGGCGGAAGACGGTAGGCGCCTGGACGATCCGGCGAGGGGCGCGGATGGAGCGCACCCGCGCGGGGCCCTATCTCGCGGCCGGTCGCCGTTCGACGATCCAGATATCGGCTTCCGACCGCGCCGCCGCGTAGTAGATCGTCCGGTTGTCCGGGCTGATCGCAAACACCTCACCGGTGTCGGGGCCGGGCAGGCGGACGTCGACGACGGTGCGCACGCGCGTCACGATGTCGAGCACATTCAACGCGGTGCCCTCCTGGCACAGACCCAATCTTCCGCAGTCCGCCACCGTCGACGCCGACCACCCACGTCTCATAGGTCCCGTTCCGATTCGAGTAGAAGACGAGGGACTGTCCGTCCGGCGTGAACATCGGCGCGCGGTCTCTCGCGGGATCATCCGTGACGAGGAATGCCGTTCCGGCCTCGTCCGCCCCTGCCGAGGGCTCACGGCCGAATTCGAAGATGGCCAGGATGTTCGGGTGCGACAGCTTGGCGATGGTCATCGCCTCGCGTTCGAAGCGCGCCAGCGCCGCGGCATCGGCCGCGAGTGCGCGGCCGAGGACTTTGATCGCCACGTCGCGATCGAGTCGTGGATCGCGGGCGCGGTAGACCTCGCCCATACCGCCTTCGCCCAGCTTGGCCACGATCTGATAGGCCCGCAGGGTCTTGCCGATCATCGCCGCGTCCTTGGGGTGGGCGGTCGCGCCGTGCCGGGCATCGCCGGCGCTGGGGGCAGCCCCGGATGGGCCCTCTCGGAAGCGGGCATGCCCTGGGGCGATTATACGCGCGGCCGCCGGCCAGGGTCGGCGCCCGTCTCTCCGTATAATGAACGCATTCCATGAACCTCGAGCCGGGAACCAGACTCGGCGTCTACGAGGTGCTGTCGCTGGTGGGCGCTGGCGGCCCGCCTTCGCTGGACGCGGCCTGCGGCCGCAGCTCCGGTGGGTCCCCCGGAGCCAAGGAGACGAGTCGATGAAGCCGGGCGATGTCCTTGGCTCGTATCGCGTCGTCTCCGAGCTTGGCGCAGGGGGAATGGGCGAGGTCTACCGGGCGCGAGACACAGCGCTCGATCGCGACGTCGCCTTGAAAGTCCTGCCCGAGGCGCTTGCCCAGGATCCGGACCGGCTTCGTCGTTTCGAGCGGGAAGCCAAGGCGCTGGCGGCGCTCAATCACCCGAACATCGGCCAGATCCACGCCATCGAACGCTCGAGCGCCGGTCCAGGCGCTCGTGATGGAGCTGGTGACCGGCCAGCTGCTCGATTCGAGAATGGCCGGCGGCCGCGCGCCTATCGTCCCTTCATCGGTCCTATCGTCCATCGGTCCTATCGTCCTATCGTCCCTCCGGCCACCACGGTGGCGGCCTGTCGAAGCGCCGCGTCGTCCAGTCTGACGTTTTCGAAAGTCGAGCTACGAAGCTCGAATGCGCCGACCAATCGATCCTGAAGGCTCGCCATGTCACCGCCTATCGGGTGGGAGCGTCCGCGGCTGCGGCACCCGACGACGCTATAATCTAGTTCACGCTCTTCAGTTCAGAATGTCCCTGGCGACTGGAACCCGCATCGGCACGTACGAGGTGCTCTCCCCGCTCGGCCACGGCGGCATGGGCGAGGTCTACCGCGCCCGCGACAGGCAGCTCAATCGGAACGTCGCCCTCAAGGTCCTGCCCGCCTTGTTCTCGGCCGATCCGGATCGCCTGGCGAGATTCCGGCGCGAAGCGGAAACGCTGGCGACCCTGAACCACCCGAACATCGGTCAGATCTACGGCATCGAGTCCTGGGGCCAGTCGCCCGCGCTCGTGCTCGAGCTCGTCGAGGGCCCGACGCTCGCGGATCGGATGGCCGCCGGACGGATGCCGGTCGACGAGGCGCTGCACGTGGCGCGCCAGATCGCCGACGCGATTGAGGCCGCGCACGAACGCGGCATCGTTCATCGTGATCTGAAGCCGGCCAATGTCAAACTACGGGACGACGGCGTCGTCAAAGTGCTGGACTTCGGCCTGGCCAAGGCGCTGGCGCCCGACCGCTCGAACCCGTTCGTCACGGCGATCGCCGAGTCTCCAACGGTCAGCGCGCACGCTACCCAGCTCGGCGTGGTGCTGGGCACGGCGGCCTACATGAGCCCCGAACAGGCCATGGGCAAGGCCGTCGATCGACGCGTGGACATCTGGGCGCTGGGCGTCGTGCTGTTCGAAATGCTGGCGGGGCGTCGCCTGTTCGACGGAGAGACGGTCTCCGAGGTCCTGGCCGCGGTCATCAAGGAGGAGCCCTCGTTCGAGGCGCTGTCCGCAGACGTCCCGCCGTCCATCCGCCACCTGCTCGTCCGATGCCTGCGCAAGGATCCGCGTCTGCGCCTGCAGGCCATCGGCGATGTACGCCTCCTCATCGAAGAGGCGCTGCGCCCCGAGCTGTTGCCCGAAGCAATCGGCAACGCCCCGATGGCGTCGTCATCGGCAAAGCTTCGGACCGGCGTGCCGTGGGCGCTGGCGGGCGCGCTGGCGGTGACGGCGGGATGGCTCGTTCTGTCCCGGCCGCAGGCTGTTCCGCAGGTGGAGGTCCCCCTCGAGCTCACCTCGATCGTGCTTCCGGCGGAGAACCCGGTGAGGCCAACCTTGGGCCAGGCGATTGGGGCGTGCGCAGACGTCTCCAGTCTCGTCTACCGCGCGAAGGTGGGCGACGGCACGGCGATCTTCCTCAAGCGCCCCGGCCAGCTCAGCGGCGCGCCGATCCCGGGCACGGACGGTGCCGCGCACCCGTTCTGTTCGCCGAATGGCGAGCAGGTCGGGTTCTTTCTCGACAGACGGCTCTGGACCGTCGACGCCACAGGGGGCCAGCCCGTCCCCCGCGCGAACGTGGTGTCACCGCGAGGCGCCACCTGGTTTGGCGACACCATCGTGTTTGCCGGAACGGCAACGGGCCTGTTCCGCATGGCCGCTGACGGCTCCGACCGGAAACCGCTGACCCGGCTCGACGAATCGAGACGTGAGCGCACGCATCGGTTCCCAAGCTTCGTTCCCGGCGGACGCGCCGTGCTCTTCACGGTGCAGGAGATCGGCATAGAGGACTACTACGAGGACGCGCGGATCGACGCGGTCTGGCTCGAGACGGAGGAGCGCGTGACCGTCTACGACGGCGGTGCCAGCATGGCCGTCGCGGTCGAGAGCGGGCACCTCGTCTACGCCCGAGAGGGCACGCTGTTTGCCGCGCCCTTGGACCTCGAGACCCTCCAGCTGACCGGGGAGGGCGCGCCGGTGAGGCCCGACGTGGCGGGCGAGCCGAGCTCGGGAGCCGTGCACTTCGCGCTGACGACGACCGGCACGCTCTACTACGTGCCGGGGGATCTGCGGCGGCGAATCCTGATGCGTTTCGACAGGAGCGGAGCCACGTCGGAGCTTCCGACGCCCGAGGACAGTTACAACGAGGTCAGCCTGACCCGGGACGGCACAAGAGTCGCCATGGCCAGGGTCAGCGGCCGCGGCTACGACATCTGCACGTACGACCTGCCCGGCGGGCCGCTGCGCACGGTGACGTCCGGCGGTATCAATCGTTCGCCCCGGTGGTTCCCGGACAACTCCCACCTGGCGTACGTGACGCTTGGCGCGGACGGATCAACCACCATCTACCGGCGCGGCACCGATGGCAGCGAGCCCGTCGAGATCAGGACGTTCGCGCCGGGCACCCAGGCCTACCTCGATGACGTGTCACCTGACGGCGCCTGGCTGGCGATCCGGACGCAGGAGGGCCGGCGCGGTCCGTTCTCACTGTCCGTGATCTCGACGACCGGCGAGGGCCCGATGCGCCTGTCGGCCGGCCCGCTCACCGGCCGCTACGCGACCTTTTCACCGAATGGGCAGTGGCTGGCCTTCGACGCGCCCAGCGGAGGCGGCCGTCAGATCCTGTTCGTCAAGCTCGACGAATCCGGCGAGACCGTCTCCGGCCCTGTCGGCCAGTTCCCTCGCTGGTCCGACTCGGAGCTCTTCTTC
>DATIEW010000521.1:0-2698 GCA_035455585.1 Vicinamibacterales bacterium
GTGGTCGGCGCGACGGCGGCCGAGAAGGCCACCAGCCCCACGAAGCCAGAGTGCACCGAGATGATGCAGCAGTCGAGCCCGGAGGCGCGACGCGCCATGCGCGAGCTCATGCATTCGGAACGCTCACCCCAGGCGATGAGCAACATGATGGAGATGGCACGCCGCCTGGGCAACGGAGACGTGACGCTGGGCATGACGCGGATGATGGAGATGATGGGGTCGATGGGCGGAGGAACGATGGAGCGCGGCGGCATGATGCAGCCGCGCGCCAAGTGAGCCGACCGTCATGGAGACCGCGCGACCCGCTGCGCTATCTCACTGCGGTTACTGTGGTCGCCCCATCGCGGAAGACATCGCCGGCTCTCAGCGCTTCGGCGAGCGTTTCTGCTCCGGAACGCACGCCGACGAGTTCGCGGCCGGCGTGCGCGCCGCCCGGATCGACGCTGCGGCACGCCGAGTCGACGTCGACGATCGTCCCACGACGGCGTGCCCCGTGCTTCCGCCCGGGCAACAGGGCTTGGGGGCCCGCCTGAAGCGGGCCGCGTGCTGGGGCGCGCCGTTGCTGCTTCTTCTCGCCATACCGCTGTTCTGGGCTGGAGGATGGGCCGCCGCAGGTGGGTCTTTGCTGAGCGTGCTCGCGCTCCTGGCGTGCCCGCTCGGCATGTACTTCATGATGCGGGGCATGTCCGGTATGCAGCAGTCCCACGACGCGCCAGCCCAAAGGACCAGCACGAACGCGGGCAACGGGGAGCCTCGTGCTTAGGGCCGGCTCGCTCCTCATCGGTCTGATGCTCGTTGCGTCCCCTCTCGCGGTTACTGCCCAGCCGGACGCGGCACGGCCCTCCTTCGAGCACGTGCATGCCCTTACGTTCGACGCCGCCGGCCGGACCCTGTGGCTTGGTGCCCACACCGGCCTGTACCGGAGCGAGGACGGCGGCCGGACCTGGGCCAAGGCCTCTCTGCCCGCTCATGGGCACGGCCCCGACGTCATGGCGATGGCCCCGCACCCCGGCGAGCGCGATGTGCTGTACGTGGGCACGCACGAGGCGGGTGTCCTGAAGACCGTGGACGGGGGAAGGATGTGGGTCGTCGCGAACAGCGGGCTTCGTGGTCTCGATGTCCACGGTCTCGCAATCGACCCGAACGCGCCGAGCAAGCTCCATGCCCTGGTGCGCGAGGCCGGCGCCGGGCTCTATCGAACGAGCGATGGAGGACAGAAGTGGGTACGTGTCGACGACGGACCTCCGGGCGAGACCAAGGTCCTCGCCTCGGTCAACATCCCGACCGGCATGGGCGGGATCTTCCTGTATGCCGGGACCGGCAATGGCCTCCAGCGCAACCCCGACTGCTTCTGAGGGTGGCGAGCGGTGGGCGGTCTGCCCACGGGAACGGTCAACGGCTTCGCCGTGCATCCGGGAAACGCTCAAGTGATGCTGGTCGCGATGCGAGACGGCGTCTTCCGGTCGGAGAAAGGCGGCAGCGGCTGGACGACTGCGCGGGGAACCCCAAAGAACGCGGCCGCGGTGACGTTCAACCCGGGCCGGCCGAGCGACGCCTATGCCGCGACCATGGAGGGCCACATCTTCGTCAGTCGAGACGGAGGGCAGACATGGGCACCCGTCCGGTGAGGCTTCTCGGCGTGAGTGTGCTGGCGGCCTTCGTGGCGGCTTTGCCCGCAAGGGCGCAATCTGATCCCTTCGGGCCCATGCAGGCCTTGCGTGTGACGCCGCCGACGCCGGCGCCGGACGTCACCCTGAAGGACTTGGACGGAGGGCCGGTGCGACTCGCGATGTTCCACGGCCGTCCGGTGATCCTGACGTTCTTCACGACGTGGTGACCGCAGTGCCGACGGGAGGCTCCCGCCAAGGCGACGTTGTGGGAGGCCTTCAAGGGCCGCGGCCTCGCCATGGTCGCCGTGTCGTTACGTGAGCCGCCCGAGGTCGTGCGTGAGTTCGCCGGGGACTTCGGCCTCGGCTTCCCGATGTGGATCGATCCGGGCGGTGCAACCCCGGCTGCCTTCGGTGTGTCCGGGCACCCCAGCACGATCCTGATCGATCCGGGAGGCCGCGTCGTCGTGCGGGTCATCGGAGAACGGGACTGGCGGCGGCCCGAAGCCCAGCGGCTTGTCGAGTGGCTGCTCGAGCAGCGAGGGCCCTGAGGCAGTGCGGGCGATCCGCCGTCATGCCGGCGTGTTTCTGACCAGTCTGGGTGTCGGCGCCGTGCTCGTTGCCAGCGTAACCGCAGCGTGGTGGGCGAGCCGGACAGCGTCGCAGCCGGCCGAGGCAACGCTCGAGACGCTGGGCGTATACGGCACGGTGCCGCCGTTCGCGCTGACCGAGCGCTCTGGGCGGCGTGTGACGCGCGACGACCTCCGCGGTCGCGTGTGGGTCGCCGACTTCATCTACACGGGCTGCACCGAGACCTGTCCCCTCCAGAGCCTCCAGTTCGCGCAACTTCAACGCGAGTTCCACGACGCGGCCGATCTCCGGCTCGTCTCATTCACCGTCGATCCCGTCCACGACACCCCGGAGGTCCTGCGCCACTACGCCGATCGCTACGAAGCGATTGATCGCTGGTGGTTCCTCACCGGCGACACGCGCGACATCTACTGCCTGGTCCAACAGGGCTTTCGTCTGGGTGTCGTCGATCCCGCCGCGGCCGCGCCGCCGTCCTGCGGTCCCGCACTCAGCCTGGGCCC
>DATIEW010000522.1:0-8727 GCA_035455585.1 Vicinamibacterales bacterium
GAAGCGATCGCCGGCGCTCCCGAACATGATGCCGGCAGCATCGGACGCGGGCGTCATGGTTCCGGCCAGGCCGTCGAGACCGAGCGCCCGCAGGTAGACCACGTTGACCAGCACGTAGATGACGACCACCGTCAGCGTGCCGGCCATGAGGCTCAGCGGCAGGCTGCGCTGCGGGTTTTCGATTTCCTCCGCGACGTAGTTGGCGTTCTGCCAGCCGCCGTACGCGAACAGAATCGGGATCAGCGCGGCGCCGAAGGCGACGCCCGTGGCAAGCGGCGTGGCTGCCGTCTCGCGCGCGGACCACCAGCCTTCGTACGCCGGCGCCAGCGCTCCGGCGCCAATCAGTACGACCAGCGCCCCGACCTTCAGGAGCACCAGGACGTTCAACAGGCGGCTTCCGGGCTTGACGCCGAGGCAGTTGACGATCGACAGCAGCAGGATGCCGCCGACGGCCAGTGCCACCGGCGCCACGTCGGGCCGCCCGACGAGCCGCAGCGCGTAGGTGGCAAAGGTGATAGCGACGGCGGCAATGGCGCCGCTCTCGATCAACAGCAGCAGCGCCCATCCGTAGAGGAACCCCACCAGCGGGTGGAAGGCATCACGCAGGTAGACGTACTGTCCGCCCGCGCGCGGAAACAGCGCTCCCAGCTCCGCGTAGGCAAAGGCGCCCGCCAGCGCGATCAAGCCCCCGGTCGCCCACGCCGCCAGCACGAGGAGGCTGCTGTCCAGGCGCTGCGCGACGAGGAACGGGTTGATGAAGATCCCCGCGCCGACGATCCCGCCGACCACCACCATCGTGGCGTCGAACGGCCCGAGCGCGCGGCGCAGCGTCACCGGCGGGAGCGTATCACGTTCGAGTCACCCGGCCACCCGGTGCAGTGCATTCAGCCGTCGCGCCACAAGCGGCGGGCCGAACCTCAGTCGGATCCGCTTTTCTTTCTGAACGCTTCGTCCACCTGCTTCTTGATGTCCTTGTAGTTCCTCGACAGGGTCTTCCTCTCCTCGTCAGTCAGAATCCTGAAGGGCACACGCACGAGAGTGTTCGCGAACTTGACGTTCAGCCAGTGCTGCCCGTACTGGATGCCCCCGGGGACGTTGAAGTACAGCCGGCCCAGACACGCGCGCTGCCAGCTCAATTCGACTTCGTCGTACGACATCGCGCGGCTGCCCACCTCGGAGAAGAACCCGATGCGGCACGCCGTGGAGGCACCCGGCGGAAAGTAGTTGATCGAGTCGCGCACGACGGTCGACCGCATCTCGAGCGCCCGAAGGTCTACGTTCTGATAGTCCCTGTTGGACGGCATCGGAACAGTCTTGCCGTCGGGCGTCTCGAGCGAGAGGGCCGCGCGCGTCAGCTTGTAGTTCGGCCTGCCCTGGCGCACGGTCGCGCCAACCTCGAGGAGCATCCATGGTTCGCCGATCGACTGGTTGGCGACCCTGTAGCCCAGGATGACATAGCCTTCGTTGTTGTAGGCTGCCCGGACGAACTCACCCTCCAGCGTCATGATTTCCGGTACACCCGGCTTCGGCATTTCCACTTTTGGCGGCTGCGTCAGCGGGCCCGGGGCTGCGAGCAGGGTGTAGGTCGACGCAAGCCCGATGACGATCGACACGAGAATCTTCCAGCGCTTCATCTCAACCTCCCCGAAACTTGGCACGCGATCCATCACTATGTCTCATGTGAGCGCTTTGTGGAAGGGTTCGAGCAATGGCTCATCGATCGCGAGGCAGAAGCAGCGTGGGCAGGAACGCCGGCGGCCTGCGGTGCGTCGTGGCCTCCTCGTAGGCGTAGGCGAGAGCGATCAGCCTGGACTCGCTCCAGGCTCTGCCGATGAACGACAGGCCGACGGGCAGGCCCTCGACGAACCCGGCGGGGACCGTGACGTTGGGATAGCCGGCGACCGCGGCGGCTGTGGAGCTTGCTCCAAGGAAATGGTCGCCGTTGACGAGGTCGATCGGCCACGCCGGACTGCCTGTTGGCGCGACGATGGCGTCGAGCCTGTGCCGGTTCATCACCGCGTCGATGCCTTTGGCGCGTGAGAGCGATCGGCAGGTGGCCAGCGCCTTTCGATAGGCGGGCTCGGTCAGCGGCCCCTTTTTCTGGGCCATCGCGAAGAGCTCCTGCCCGAAATAGGGCATCTCCCGCTCCTTCTCCTTCTCGTTGAACGCGATCACGTCCGCCAGCGATCGGACGCGCGCCGCTGGGGCCAGTGCGGCGAGGTACTTGTTCAGATCCGCCTTGAATTCGTACAGCAGCACGTCCAGCTCGCATTCGTCGAGCTGGCCCGCCGTCGGAATGTCCGCCGGATCCACGATAATCGCGCCGCGGGCGCGCAGCTCGGCGATGGCAGCGTCCACCAGCCGATCGGCCGGCGGACTGTAGCCGAAATACCGCGCGCGCGCCACGCCGATCCGCGCGCCCGTCAGCGCGGCGGCGTCGAGTGCCTTCGTGTAGTCGGCCGCCCTGCCGGCCGACCCGGCAGTCGCAGGGTCGCGTGGATCGACGCCGGTCATCGCGCTCAGCAGCACGGCCGCGTCAGCAACGCTCCGTGCCATCGGACCTGCGGTGTCCTGCGAGTGGGCGATCGGGATGATCCCCGACCGGCTGACCAGGCCGAGCGTCGGCTTGATGCCGACGATGCCGTTCGCGGACGAGGGACAGACGATGGAGCCGTCCGTCTCGGTGCCAACCGCCACGGCCGCCAGGTTGGCCGCCACCGCGACGCCGGAGCCGGAGCTCGAGCCGCAGGGGTTGCGGTCGAGGACGTACGGGTTCCTCACCTGTCCGCCGCGGGCGCTCCAGCCACTCGTGGACTTCGTCGATCGGAAATTCGCCCACTCGCTCAGGTTCGTCTTGCCGAGCAGCACGACGCCCGCTTCGCGCAGGCGCTCGACGACGAACGCGTCCCGCGCGGCGATGGAGCCTTCCAGCGCGAGCGAGCCGGCCGTGGTCGTCATCCGGTCGGCCGTGTCGATGTTGTCCTTGATGAGAACCGGGATTCCGTGCAGCGGTCCACGTGGCCCCCGCGTTCGGCGCTCCTCGTCCAACGCGTCGGCCGCCGCCAGCGCCTCCGGGTTGATCTCGATGACGGATCGCAGCGTCGGGCCGCTGCGATCGACCTCTTCGATGCGGGAGATGTACAGCTCGACGAGGCGCCGCGACGTATAGCGGCCAGTCGACATCCACTGCTGGAGCTGCGGGACGGTCGCCTCAGCGAGCTCGAACCCCGGCTGCGCCCGCAGCCCGCGGTCCGCGATAATCGCCGCAGCCGTAAGCGCGCCCACCAGGCTCCCGACGACAATTCTTCGGCCCATACCGGAGAGGCTACCACGGGGTCGGCCGACACGGCCGATCGCGTGAGAGGGCCGATTGCCTCGTGGCAAAGCTTTGCCCCAAACCGCCGAGTGACAGGTATCGGCGGAACCGGACGGAGCTTTGCTACTAGCAGGCCGCTGAAAAGCCCGGCCTGATGGCAATGGATGCGTTTTTTCAGCATCCTGCTAGGGAATGAGTCGATCGACGAGGTCGCGCCAGACGCGCACGGCAGGGGTCGAGTCCGACGCGAGCGTCGCCCCGCAGATCACTGCGCTGCCGTCGGCCGCGGTAAACGCCCAGACGGGTTCCACATCGAGATTCAGCCCGATCCCGCTGACCTCGACGACGAACATGGCGGGCAGCGATCCCGCCGGTGGCATCTCCAGCCGGAGCCCGTCGTAGCAGACGTCGACCACCGCCGCCGGCTGCCCGGCTGCCATGACGCGAAAGCCGCCCGCGACCGCCTTCCGCGGCCAGCGCCGCTCACGGCGCACGCTCTTCAGGCCCCGCGACACGACGTCGATGAACTCCTCCGGCTTGATCGGCTTGCGGACGAACGTCGCGTTGTAACGGCGCGCCTCCAACTCCATCAGAGAGCTGTCGTACCCGCTCATGATGACGACGCCGAGGCCGGGCGACTCGTTGCGCACCTTCATCACGAGATGGAGTCCATTGAAGCTCCGGATGCGGACGTCGGTGACGAGCAGGTCATAGCCCCCCAGGGACAGGAGTTTCTTGGCATCCTCGTAGCTGGTGGTCGTCGTGACGTCGTGACCCGCAGCGCGCAGGAGTTCCTCCATGCCGCACAGGGCATTCTCGTCGTCATCTATCACCAGCACGCGATACGGCAGCTTCATGGTCGGCGTTATCACCCAATGCCACCCAGCGAGGTGGCGCCATCGCCGGTTTCGAGGCGGAACCTCGCTGGAGGGGAGGGCAAGTGTGATGCCGATCGCCCCGCGCGCAATCAGGCCGGAAAACCGCGGGTGGGACTACCCGGGTAGGTGGTCGCGTGCAATTCCGTAAGCCCGCAGCAAAGAGTGCAACCCCCGGACGCGGCCCTCAGTGAACCGCCGGCCGGCTGGGGTTGGCTGCTGCGAGAATGCGCGTAATCGCCTGATCGAGGCGGCGTTGGTCGATTTCGAAGGGACCCGCGACGGCGGCGCCGCTGGGAATCTCGATGGCGATCACAACCCCGTCATCGGCCGGCTCCACGATCCAGCTGAAGCCGCGCAGAACCACGTGGCGAACGCCCGCTCCGGGGTGTTTCACACGGTCGATGGCCAGCAGCATGGCCTTCAGCACGTTCTCCACGTCGTGATCGGTCCAGTCGCGAGGCCGGTTGCCCGCGTGGTCGAGGATCTCGGTGACGGCGTAGTCCCGCTCCCGCAGGACGATCTCGACGTTGAAAGTCATGGATTCAGCGATCGAGCCACCGGGGTGGACGCTTCTGCATGAACGCGTCGATCCCCTCGACGGCATCATGCGTCCGCATCAGCTCGGTCAAGTATAGCCGTTCGACGACAGGCAGCGTGGCACGGACCTGGGCGACGAGGCCCGCGCGCGCGGCCGCCGCGGCGTACCGCAGCGCCGCCGCAGATTTCGGCCCCAGGTGCCGCTCGAACCAGCGATCGACCGCGGCGTCGAGCTCCGCGGCTGGAACCACGAGCTCGAGCAGGCCGCGATCGCGCCACTCGGCGGCCGGCCGGCTCTCGCCCGTGAGTATGGCGCGCGTGGCGCTCGCGGCCCCGACACGCAGCGGGAGCAGGGCCGATGCCGCAGGCGGAAACACACCAAGGGAGATCTCAGGCAGCCCGAACGTGGCGTCCTCGGCCGCGAAGATGAAATCGCAGGCGAGCGCGAGCTCGAAACCGCCGCCGAGACACCGTCCCCGGACGACAGCCGCCGTCACGGCCGGAACGTGCAGCAGGTCGTCGATGAGCGCGTGCATCGCGGGAAGCACGCTGCCGATCACGTCCGCCCGGTGTTCCGGAACGCTGGCGCCGTAGCTGAAGTCCGTTCCCGCGCCTTCGAGGGTCACGAGCTTCAGGTGAGGGTTTTCGCCAACTGTCTGGAGCGCCGAGCCGAGCGCTTCCACGATCTCGGCGGTGATGATATTCCCCTTCGGGTGGAACAGTCGAAGGGCCGCCCGGGTCTGGTGCGGGTCGAAGCTGATGGTCACTGACATGCTGGTGGATTGAACTTGAAGTTCTTCAGATCTGGGCGGCCAGCGCTTCCGGAGTGGTGACTGGCTCACGGCACGAGAAGTCATGGCACAGGTACGCGGTCGACCGGTTCCCCCGAAGCGTCATCGCACCGATGAACGGCAGCATCGCGGCGATCTGCTGCTGCCGCTCGCCCGGCTCGACCGGGACGACGACCGTGAACGGGCGGTACGACCCGGCGGCGCGGGCCATCAGCTCGCGCCCGTCGGCGGCGGCGCGGACGATGACGAGCTGGGAATGCCCCGCGTGCCACGAGCTGAGACCCGCGAGCATCATCGGCAGGACGCGCGCGGCGGCGCCGATCCGCGTCCCGTAGCGAGCGAGCGTCCGCTCCACCTTGCCGGCTCCCGCGGTCCCGCTACCCAGGCTGTTGAGCGTCAGGAGATTCAGGACCGACACCGCGCTGGCCGACGGCTCGGCGCCGTCGTAGTCCTCCTTCAGCCTCAGGAGGATCGTCGGGTCCTCGCCGGTCGTGCTGAACCATCCCCCCTGGTCGGAGTCCCAGAACAGATCGTCCACCCGTTCCTGCAGGCGCTGGGCCCATCTCAGCCAGCCCGGGTCGCCGTCGGCCTGGAACAGCTCCAGCAGTCCGAAAGTCAGATACGCGTAGTCCTCTGCATACCCGTCGATCGCTGCTTCTCCGCCGCGATGCCGCCGGAGCAACCGCCCATCTTCCTCGAGCCACAGCCGGTCACGGATGAAAGCCGCCGCACGCGTCCCCGCCGCCAGGTACTGCGGCGCCGACGGACTGGTTGGCAGGACCCTCGCGGCGCGCGCGAACGCGGCGATCATCAGGCCGTTCCACCCCGTCAGCACCTTGTCGTCGAGGTGAGGTCGCGGGCGCCGATTGCGTGCATCGAACAGCGTCCGGCGGATCCGGTCGAGCGCGGCGGCGACGTCTTCCGCGTTCCGTCCGGTGCGCCGGGAAACGTCCTCGATGGACTGCGATGCGTACAACAGGTTCTTTCCGCTGAATTCCCCCTGAGGATCGTGCGGCGCATTGCCGTCCGGCTGGATGCCGAATCGGTGCCGGGCGAGGACGGCGTCCTCGCCGAGCAGCTCGCCGATTTCCCTGTCGCTCCAGACGTAGAAGGCCCCTTCGGCCTTGTGTGGTGAAGCCGTGCCGGCCAGCTCCGGCGGCACGCTGTCGGCATCTTCCGCGGAGTAGAACCCGCCCTCCCCGTCCGTGAGGTCGCGCATGACATAGGCGAGCGTATCCTCCGCGACCGCAGCAAACGAATCGTCGCCGGTGGCCTGGGCCCCCTCGAGATAAGCGAGCACCAGCTGTGCCTGGTCGTAGAGCATCTTCTCGAAGTGCGGGACGCGCCATTCGGCGTCGACGGAGTAGCGGTGGAATCCGCCGCCGATGTGATCGCGCATCCCGCCGTCAGCCATCGCCCGAAGCGTATCGGTGACCATCAGGAGGGGAGCCTGGATGCCGGCGCCCATTGCGAGCCGCCGCGCGTGCTCGCGCAGCAGGAACAGCATCTCCGAGGGGCGCGGGAACTTCGGCGCCTCGCCGAACCCTCCATGCCGTCTGTCGAATGCCATCTGGTACTGCTCGACGGCGACGTCGAGGGCGTCCGTGCCGGCGAGCGTGGACTCGGCAACGGAGTTGGCCGCGGTATTCGTCACGAGCCTGAGACGTTCGAGCAGCTCGCCGGCCGCGTGCTCGACCCTCGGTCGATCCTCCCTCCAGACGCGCGCCACCTCGACGAGCAGATCGTCGAACCCCGGGCGCCCCCACCGGGACGTGGGCGGAAAATACGTCCCTCCAAAAAAGGGCTTCAGATCCGTAGTGAGGAACACCGACATCGGCCAGCCTCCGGAGCCGGTGGTGGCCTGCACGAACGACATGTAGACGCGATCCACGTCCGGGCGCTCCTCGCGATCGACCTTGATCGAAACGAAGTCCCGGTTCAGGAGGTCCGCGATTTGCGTGTTCTCGAACGACTCGTGCTCCATGACGTGGCACCAGTGGCACGTCGAGTAGCCGATCGACAGGAAGATCGGCTTGTCCTCGCGCCGCGCGCGGGCGAATGCCTCCTCGCCCCACGGGTACCAGTCCACGGGGTTTCCGGCATGCTGCTGGAGGTACGGGCTCCGCTCGTGCGCCAGCCGGTTCATCGTGCCGCGCATCTGCCCTCCCGATCCGGCCGATCTGGCATTCTCATGGTACTCTGATGGTACTTCAGGCTTCCCGGGTCCATTCACGATTCATCACGCGACGTAGGAATCAGGCGCCGATGTCGGTCAGGAGGGTAGCGCCCTGGCGGAGCTGGCAGTCGAGACACGCGGTCTCACGCGGGATTTCGGGAGCGTCCGCGCAGTCGCCGGAATCGACCTCGAGGTGCCCGCCGGCAGCTTCTACGGGTTCCTGGGTCCGAACGGCGCTGGCAAGTCCACGACGATCAAGTGCCTCACGGGTCTGCTCCGCCCGTCCGCCGGCTCGATGCGGATCCTCGGGATGGATCCCCTGGCGGAGCCGGTGGAGGTCAGGCGGCGCATCGGTGTCGTCCCGGAAGACCTCGCGCTGTTCGATCGGCTCAGCGCCGACGAGACCCTGAGCTTCGTCGCGCAGGTGCACGGGCTCGACGAGGCGACAGCCCGCAGCCGCGCCTCCGATCTGCTCGGCGTCATGGACCTCGCGTCGGCCGCCGGCACGCTGGTCACCGATTTCTCGCACGGCATGCGGAAGAAGCTCTCCCTGGCGGCCGCGCTGCTGCCGGCGCCGCGCCTCCTGTTTCTCGACGAGCCCTTCGAGGGGATCGACGCAATCGCGTCGCGCCAGATCAAGGACCTGCTGCTGTCCTTCGTCAGCCGCGGCGGGACGATCTTCCTCACGTCACACATCCTGGAGATCGTCGAGCGGCTCTCGACGCACATCGGGGTGATTGCCCGCGGCCGGCTCGTTGCTCAGGGCACGATCGACGACCTGCGGGCGGGCACCGCGGGCGCGACCAGCCTGGAAGAGCTGTTCATCGGTCTCGTCGGCGGCGACGCGCGGGCGCCCGCCGCGCTCGACTGGATGTAGCCCGTTATGCGGCTCGCAACGAGGATCTCGTACTCGTCATGGCGCGAGCCGCATGACGGGCTCGGCGCGCACGGCGCGCCTGCGAGCCGGGGTCCCCACGATGCGTCTTGTGCATCGTGGGGTGGGACGGAGCGGCGCGGGGCGCAGGTGCC